>DGHE01000035.1 GCA_002392525.1 Bacteroidales bacterium UBA3856
GCGCAGTTGGTAGCGCACCTGGTTAGGGACCAGGAGGTCGCTGGTTCAAGTCCAGTCATCCAGACTTCAAAACTCCAAGCTTTACGGCTTGGAGTTTTTTGATATTTGCTGGGGCCATCGGCCAAAGGAATTTATTTTTCGCAAGGCTTTGCGAAAAACCAAATTCCTTTGGCCATCGCAACCCCTCGCACCATATTGATCAGACTCCAAGCACGCGGAGATGCGCAAAAATGCCCCCAAATGCGCATCTGGAAATGCTCGAGCACGTGGGGATGTGCAAAAAGCGCCCAAAGTGCGCATCTAGAAATGCTCAAGCATGCCGCCAGGGCGTAATTTGTAGGAAAACGGTCCTGGCGGCGTGCTGGTGGAAGCCTTTGCGGCTCAATTTGAAGAAGACAAACCTCTTATTCGGAGAAGTAGGCCGGAGCCAGCGGCCGGCAATTGTACTGCGAGGCCATGGACTGGCCGTAGGCGCCGGCACTGCGGATGGCAATGATGTCTCCGCGGTGGCACTCGTTCAAAAGGATATCTTTCCCAAACACGTCGGAACTTTCGCAGCAGGGGCCTACTACGTCGTAGGAGAGTTCGGGGCCGTCGGAAGATAAGTTCTCGATACGGTGTACGGCGTGGTACATGGCAGGGCGCACCAGATCGTTCATGCCGGCATCTACAATGGCAAAACGCTTGGCAAGTCCTTCTTTCACATAGAGTACGCGTGTGATGAGCGTGCCGCAGGGTGCGATGATGGCGCGGCCCAGTTCGAAGTGAACAGGCCGGTCGCTGCGAAGCCCGCGCTTATATGTATCAAAGTAAGAGGCGAAGTCGGCAATGGGAAAGTGATTGGGATGCTCGTATTCAATGCCAAGGCCTCCGCCTACATTGATATCCGATACGGGAATGCCTTCCTTTTCCAGACGGTCCGTAAGCTCGTTAATGCGGTTGCAGAGCGCCGCAAAGTCCGGCATTTCCAAAATCTGTGAACCGATGTGGAAGTGCAGGCCGCAAAAGCGTATGGAAGGCAGGGACAATGCCTCGCGGGCTACGTCGTCCACCATGCCGTGGTAGATGCCGAACTTGTTCTCCGCAAGGCCCGTGGTGATGCCGGCCAGGGTATGCGCCCCGATGTCCGGATTCACGCGAAGGCTCACGGGAGCCACCACCCCTTTCTCTGCGGCCAACTGGGCAATGACCCGGAGCTCGGCCGATGATTCTACGTTGAACCGGCCGATGCCTTTCTCGAGGCCGAGGAGGATTTCCCAATCGGCCTTGCCCACCCCGGCAAAGACTATGTCGGAGGCACGGAAACCGGCGTCCAGGGCAGCCTGCACCTCACCGCCGCTCACGCAGTCGGCACCAAAGCCCGACGCCGCAATCTGCCGGAGCAGTACGGGGTTGTGATTGGCCTTGACGGCATAGTGCATGCGCCACGTGGGACGGTCCTGAAGCTGGTCCTTAACGGCATCCAGCGTGTCCTGCAAAAGGCGGGTGTCGTAGTAGTAAAAGGGCGTCTGAAGGCCCTCGAAACGCTGGAGGGGATAAGTACCTTTGAGCATCATGCAAACAAATGACGGCTCAGCGCCTGCAGGGCGCGGGCCTTGTCCTCTTCTTTCACTAACAGGGAAATGTTGTAGTTGCTGCCGCCGTAGCTCACCATTCGCACGGGGATATCCTTCATGGCTCCCAGAACGCGGCTTTCAAAGCCCAGGTTTTCCCAGTCCATGTCTCCCACCACGCAGATGATGCACATGTCCAGGTCTACGGAAACGGTGCCGTACTTCTTGAGGTCGTGGACAATCTCGGAGAGGTAGCGGGTGTCGTCAATGGACATGGAGACACCCACCTCGGAAGTGCAGATCATGTCGATGGGCGTACGGTAACTCTCGAATATTTCGAACACTTTGCGAAGGAAACCGTGTGCCAGCAGCATGCGGGAGCTCTTGATCTTGATGGCGGTGATATTGTCCTTGGCGGCCACGGCCTTGATGGTGCCGGGCTCGGGTACATTGTCGATGAGCGTGCCGGGCGCCTCGGGCTCCATGGTGTTCTTCAGGCGCACGGGCACGTTGGCGAACTTGGCCGGCTGGATGCAGGTAGGGTGCAGGATTTTGGCTCCGAAGTAGGCAAGCTCCGCCGCTTCTTCGAAGTGCAGATGCCGCACGGCCGACGTCTTCTCCACAATGCGGGGATCGTTGTCGTGCATGCCGTCGATGTCGGTCCAGATCTGGATTTCCTCCGAGCCGATGGCCGCACCCACCAGGCATGCGGTGTAGTCGGACCCGCCCCGCTGAAGGTTGTCCACCTCCCCGTGCGCGTTGCGGCAGATGAAGCCCTGGGTGAGATAGACATCGGCCTTCTTCTCAAGGAAAGGCTTGAGGTGGGCCGATATGTATTCCTGGTCGGGCTCTCCCTGAGAGTCGGTTCTCATGAACTCCAGGGCGGGGATAAGGAGCACGTTCACTCCCTGCTCCTTGAGGTAAATCTCCATCATGTGGGTGGAAAGGAGTTCTCCCTGGGCCAGGATGAGCTTCTCCTGCTGCGCGCCGAAGAGCTCCCGCGTGGTGCCGGTGATGCCCTCGAAAGTCTGGCGGATGAAAGCCTCGGCCGCGGCCCGGCTCTCCTCCGTGGAATACAGTTCCCGGAGGGTCTTGAGGTACTTGGCCTCCAGGCGGCCGATGACGTCGCGGGCGCCATCGGCATTCCGGTTATACAGATAGCCGGCAATCTCTACCAGCGAGTTGGTGGTGCCGGACATGGCGGAGAGGACCACCAGCGTGCGCCCCTCCTTTTGTACCAGGCGTGCGACCTCTTGTATCCTGGCGGCCGTTCCTACGGAGGTGCCGCCAAATTTCATTACTTTCATAGTCGGGATGCTTGTTTGTGAATTGCAAACATAATGAAATAATTGCAGAATTCCCAATACCGTATTTTGTCAAAAATGTACAAATAAACGTTCTCTTTGACTGTTTTTGACGCTATTTTTAAAAATATTTTAATACATTTGCAGTGGTTTTAGTGTATGTTCTGCAGCCCATCCGGGCCGACGAAATTTAGTAACGATAACAAACCTCAACTTTCTATGAGCTGGCATCGCTGGTTCTTTTTTTTGTGTGTGTCCTTAGCTGCTTGCGTGCGTGTGCGTGCGCAAGAGCCGGACAATACTCGCTACCTCCAGCTGCCCGGTTACCCCTTTGTTTTTGTCTCGGATGAGTCCGTCACCACCCCGCCCGTCGTTTCCGATTCCCTGTTCGACGCCATTGCCCGGGGCATCCGCTTTAAGGTGAACCGTACCGAGCTACTCGCAGAGGATCCCTTCATCGCCCTCTATAACGAAGACCTTCTTCCCTGGCTCAAGTCGCAGGACATGGAACTGCGCCAGATGTACATCAAGGGCGCAGCCTCCCTGGAAGGTCCCTACCAGAACAACGTGCGCCTGAGCCGGGCCCGTACCCGCCGTCTCATCGAGTTCCTGAGCGAAAGCCTGGACCAGCCGGCCGAGTCTCTTCCGTACCAGGCCCAGAGCATCACCGAGGACTACGGCCGCCTGGTGCGCATGCTGCATGAAGCCGGTGATCCCGACTACGACAAGATTGCCGACATCTGGCAGCGTAGCGGGGGAGACGAACAGTGGTGCAAGAAGCAGATGATGGCTCTCGAAGGCGGCAGGGTGTGGAAACGCCTCCTTGTGGAATACTTCCCGTCCCTGCGTGAAGCCCGCGTGGTGCTGTGGTTCGCCCGCAAGAAAGATTCTCCGAGAAGGAACCAGTCGCTGCGGGCATCGGCCATCCCGGCCCGTCCCATCCCGGTCCTTTTCCCCTCCGAAACCCCGGTCTTCGAGCCCCTGGCTCCCGTGTGGAAGCCGGTCGCAACGAAGGAGCGTCGCCACCTTCTGGCTGCCCGCACCAATCTCTTCCATGACTTCCTCTATGTGCCCAAGTTCGGGTTCGCTCCCGGCGCCAACATCCAGCTGGAATACTATCCGCTGGATGGCCACTATACCGCCAACGCCGGCTTTACGTTCACCAACCACCGCCACTGGGATGCATACAAGTTCTTCCAGGTAAGGGACGTACAGCTGGAACTGCGCCGTTATTTCCGCGGAGGCGGCGTGTTTATGGGCCCCTACCTGGGCCTGTACGGCCACGGTACGGTTTATGGTATTGGCTTTGGCAAAAAAGAGGGCTGGGAAGGAGAAGGCGGTGGCGGCGGCCTCAGCGCAGGCTGGGTGTGGCCCCTGAACCGAAAGGGAAACCTGCGCCTGGAGGTAAGCGCCAGCCTGGGCTTTTTCTATACCCGCTACGACCCTTACGTGTATGGCAATCCCATCACGGGCGTCGAGGACGGACGCTACTACTACGAATACTACGGCAACACCAGCGATTTCAGGAAACGCAATCACCAGCTTTTCTGGTTCGGCCCCACAAATGCCGGTCTTCACATCACTTATGATATCCTGTATCGGCGATGAAACGTAAAGCATTCCTTCTAACCTTAGTCCTTCCGCTTCTTTGCACGGCCTGCATCGAGCCTCCGCTGCACCTTCCCGGTCAGGAAATCCTCACCGAGATGCCGGCCGTGGAGACCGAACTCTCTGTGGTGTGGGACGTGGACGTGGACTGGCAGGCTGGCTGGTACTACGGCTGGGATGCCCAGGACGAGCAAATCTGGGGCAGCATGGGATATCCCGTGCCCACCAGTTTCCAGGTGCGCCGATACTATACGGGAGAAGATCCCAAGGCCCCGCATACTTCCGTGGACGCTTTCTCCATCCAGGGCATGCGCTTCCGCCGCTACTTCTCCTTCGGGTGGTATGACATGCTGTTCTGGTCCGATATCGATTCCCCTGACGGCACCCAGGTGCTCCTGATGCAGGAAACCCCGGAGGTGGTGATGGCAACCACCACGGGAACCAAGGGTTTGTCCCGTTTTGCTACAGGCGGCGGAGACGGTGTCATCGGCCTCCGCAACCAGCCGGAAATTTTCTACGCCACGTACCTGGAAGATGTCTTCATTTCCCGGAACCTGGCCGATTATGAGTACGATCCCCTTGAAAACATCTACATCAAGCATATCGAGACCAAGCTGCGGCCGCTGGTGTACATCTACCTGGTGCAGATTATCCTGGTGAACAACGACGGCCGCGTAAAGGGCGTGGACGGCAACACGGCGCTCTCCTCCATGGCCGCCGGCGTGAACGTAAACACCGGCGTCACCACCGACTCTCCCTCGCTCATCTACTTCAACACCCGCCTCAAGAAAGATATGATGGCCGATGGTAAACCGTGCGACATCATTGGTGGCAAGTTCACTACCTTCGGGCTCTGCGGCATGGAGCCTTATACGCGCGCGGGATCCTTATATGAAGGCCCCCGGGCAGCGCTTGCGAACCAGCTGTATTTTGACCTCCTGTTCAGCAATGACGCCGTAAAGACGTTCTCGGCAGATGTAACCAGCCAGTGCCAGTCACAGGCTCATGGCGGAGTCATTACCGTGTGGATAGACTGCTCCAAACTGGAGATTCCGCCCGTCGGAGAAGAAAACTCTTCCAGCCTTTTCCTCCCTACGCTGGAAGATTATGACGAAGTTTACTGGGAGATAGAGATGTAACCAAACGATATTAACTTATTAAATAATACAAAGCTATTTTATGAAACAGAGTATTTTACTCGCAATCGCAGTCCTCGCTTTCGCAGGCTGCAGCCGCCAGGGCTTGGTGACCGACCCGTCCCAGCCCAATGGCAAACTTGTCCCTATGGCGTTCAGTGTCCAGCGTCAGAACATGACCAAGGTCACCAACCTGGAGGCCGTGAATCACTACAACTTTGGCGTGTTCGCCTACAAGGTGAACGGTTCCAACAGCCTGGCCGATGCCGAGGTCATGAACAACTACCTGGTGGGTTACTCCAATGGTACCGACAAGGGTTATGACAAGAGCAACGCCACCACCTATGACGGTAAGGCTGATAATACGGCGGCCGACCACACCTCCCCCTGGTTCTACGAGGGCCTGGGTACGGCCGAGTACGTGTATGATGGCACGGCTGGCTTCTACAAGAAGGATCAGACTGCCTACATGTCCAACAACGCCAACCAGTACCTCCGTTACTGGGACCTGGCCTATGCCAACACCAACTTCTACGCCTACGCTCCTTACAACAAGAATGTGACCTTCACGCATGCTTCCGGAGAAAGCACCATGACTTTTGGCGGTGCCAATACCATCCGTGATGGTTATGATGAGCCGCTGAATAGTGCCTACAATGACTACAGCCGTACTCTCGGTGAGTACATGTATGCCGGTGTACATGCAATCAACGCCGATCTCAAGGATGTGGTTGTTCCTTTCGCTCACATGGGTGCTCAGCTCCTTCTCCGTTTTTACGAAGATGTACCTGGTTACGAGGTGGAACTGATTGATCTGAATGCCGATAATGGTACCATTAAAGATGGCATCAGCGGAGATGTTACGAAGGGCATCCAGCTCACTCCTGCTAAGGTGGGAACGCCTGCTTATACCACAGGCAGCTATTATACTACCCAGGGTGCAACTGTAAAGTTTGCTGAGAATACCGCTGCCCCTACTTATACACCTGACTGGACCGGTAGCACCACCTCTCAGACTCCGCTCATGTTCCTCATTCCTGAAGCTGGCAAGAGCACGGCTGCTGACGCTCCCGCAAATCTTACGGACCATAATGGTCACAAGATTATCCCCAAGGCTGTAACTACCGGAGACCAGAAATACAGCTACTCTCCTACCATTTATTATACTGTGGCCCAGCCTACCACCAGCGAGACCGGCTTCACCATGCACGTTTCCTACCGCATTATTGCCGAGGATAACCAGGAGGTTATTACTGTTCATAATGCTACCGTTCACATCCCTTACAAGGATGCCAGCGACAATTTCATCACTGTATGGCAGCCTAACAACAAGTACGTCTACACCTTTAAGATCACCAAGAACACCACCGGTACCACCAACCCCGGCGGCGAGATCGATCCCACAAATCCTACTCCCAGCACCACCAAGTCCCTGTATCCTATCGTCTTCGATAACGCTACTGTCGAGGAGTACACGGAGGTGGCCCCCGAGACTGTTGTTTCCGAGAACACCAACTATTAATATGACCCTTTTCCGTCATATCACACCTCTCACGGCGGCTGCGCTGCTTCTTACGTCCTGTTTCTCCAGCGGAAAACTGGTAGATGAGAGCGTAGTGGACACGCGCACCCCCATGGTTTTTGGCACCTCTGTCCGTCAGGACGAGGTGACGGAGACCAAGACCGCCGTGCTGCCGCAAGGCTTCAAGGTGAACACCTGGAAAAGCTTCGGTAGCGCCGCGCAGCAGACGGTGATGGACGGATTCAAAGTAGATTATACCCCCGCGGCGACTTCCAAGTGGGACTACGTGGGGGTCCTTGAGCAAGTGCAACGTTACTGGGACCTGGGCGCATTTCCGTACGAATTCCGTGCGGTGTCGCCCTGGTCCGAGGACGTTACCATTACTGAGACAGGCGTGTCCATTGACCGTATGTACTATGGCCAGACGCTCCTTGACGGTGTATATAACAAAGAAGCGGCACTGTGCGAACCATTTGTGGTGGCGCAGGTAAGCCGCGAGGACCTCGGAAGCGGCGTAACGGAACGCTACCCGGACCGGGACCTCATCAAGGAACAGGAAATCAACGCCGCTGCCAGGGCCGATGGCACCCGCAGCGTGCACATGCCTTTCCACCACCTGCTGTGCAAGGTAGGATTCAGATTGTTTATCGACGACCCCCAGCCTTCCTCTCCGGACTATGTGGTTACCCTCCAGAGCGTGGAGGTGTGTGTTGAGAAGGACGGTTTCCTTACCAAGGGAACCTATGCCGCGACGGCCGCTCAGGGCCTGGGCCGCGGTACATTTGCCGATGACTCGCCGGTAAGCGGCGAGTACACCCTTTTGAAAAGAAATACAGCGTACCCCGAGAACATGCGGGAGTACCTTAATATAAATAATGCGTTTGACCTTACCCCCGGAGAACTCCAGGAGATTCCGCAGGGAGACGTAAAGATTCGGGTAAAGCTTCAGATGCAGACACATCATTCGGGCATCGTGGACGGAAATTTTTCCTACGACATGCTGCTGAGCCTTGACAAGACCAAGACGGAGGGAGACCTGTTTACCTGGAATCCCGATACAAGATATATTTACTACCTCCACGTTCCCAACCTGCATGCGCACGAAGTGGAACTCTACACCTGCGAAATACTGCCCTGGGACATTGTGGAGTCGGAAGACATTCCGGTTGGCGTAGAATAATACAAACTATTTTTTATATGAAGCACATTCTTACCTTAACAACTTTGTCTGCAGCTACTCTGCTTGCCGTTGCAGCCTGCTCCAAGACGGGCTCAGAGCCTGCGAATCCCAATGCGGGGAAAGAGCTTATCTCATTTTCCGGTGAAGGTAGCGCAGCCACCAAGGTGGGTTTCACCACCACTACCTGTGTCAAGATGCGTGTGAAGGCCGAAGCCGCCGGAAAAGCGCCCCGCTACACCGAAGCCCTCGCTTCCGCGCTGGCATGCGGTACGGAGGATTATTCCGTCCTCCAGTACACTTCCGGGCAGGAGCGTTACTGGGACGACGCCTACGGCCGCGATTCCAAGCTCACTGTCTATGCCTTTGCCATTCCCGGCAACGTGGATGGTGACAAACTCCCTGTATGGAGCCAGACGGGCTGGGAGCCGGTGAGCGCCACGACAAACCCCAACTGGAATACCGATGACTCTGAGGACAATACCGTCTCGTGGAGTGTGAAAACCGTGCAGAATACGGACGAAATCCTTTCCCTCGAAGACCTCACCTTCAGCAACAACATCCGGGTAGGCGGAAAGGGTGGTCTGTACACCTATTCTTTCGATGGAAGCGCCTGGGTTGAGGCAAAGGGCGACGGCGTCATGGTCTGGCGTCCCAAGACGGACGCGGCAGGAGAGACTTCCGGTAAATTTGACAAGGGTCACCTCATCTTCGAGCACGCCCTGGCCAAGATTGAGATCAACCTCAAGGAAGGCGCCGGTTTCAACAATGAAGCCAGTACAGACTTCACGTGGACCAAGAAGCTCAGCCTGGTCGGTGTCAATACGCAGGGTACCTTCAATGTGAGTACCGGTACCTGGTCGGAGCAGACGTCCGGCACCATCACCGAAATGTTCGAGACCACCGGCACGCCTGCCGCCAGGACGGTCCGCCAGCTGCGGGCTTACGTTGTCCCCGGCAACAACCTCTACGAGACCGCTTCCAACGTGCTGGAGTTTGAGATTGACAATGCCAAATACTATGTAACCGGCAAGCAGATTGCCGAGGCCATCCGCAGTTACGATTACGGCGCCGAGGGCAAGAAGTATGCTTCCTTCGTAACCATCGAGGGCGGCAAGTACTACGTAATCAACCTGTCCGTTGCCAAGAAGAGCATCGACAGCATCACCGCCGCCGTCGTGGACTGGGAAAAGGTGAACTCCGACGACGCCGTGGCCCAGAACACCTATGTCTCCTTCACCCTGGAAGACCGTGGCACGAGATTCCAGAATGCCGATGCTTCCAAGTTCAATCTGTTCCGTTCGGCCAAGACCGCTGCCAATTACATTGACGGAGTCAGCGAGCCCAACTACGACTGGGCTTCCGGTTATGAAGGCCCGGCCGTCAAGACCTGGAACGGCGATGCCGCTGAGTGGAAAACCGGCTGGTTCTGGGAGAACAACCTTACCTACTATCATTTCCGCGCAGCCGGAAATACCGAAGGAACGGCGGTTGCTCTCGTAAATGACAACGTTTTCAACATCACGTCCGGTGCCCTCTCCGGCCCCAGCTACAAGGATTATCTCTGGGGCGCTCCTTTCAAGAACGTGGACGAGACAGCCAAGCTTACCTACTCTACGGTTTCCGGCTTTGATAACGAAACCAGCGGTTCCCACCAGATTTCCCAGGCCATTGCTTCCACGAAGAGCCTTGTGAACATGCTCCTTTTCCACGTGACCAGCCAGGTGTTCGTAGATGTGAAAACCACCACGGATGCCAGTAAGGTAGTGCTGGAAGATGGCGCCAACAAGACGAAGGTGGAAATCCTGAACTTCCTTGCCGACGGCCAGGTGCTCATGGGTAACGGCCTCGTGAAAACGACCAGCGCAGACAGGACCGCCGCCGCCGAGATGACGTATGGCACCTACAGCGCCGAAAGCGCTGGCGAGCCCGCGAAGATCACCGGTTTCTCCTATGGTATCGTGCCCCAGGCCCTGGGTACCATCGGCCTGCGTATCACCACGCCCGACGGCAACCAGTATGTGGTAAAGGATATGAGCCAGTGTACGGGAACGGTTTCTAATACCAACCTGACAATCCCTTATACCGGTTCTCCCTATAAGATTGACGCCTGGTATCCCCACTACCAGTATTCCTACACCGTAACCGTCAAGAAAACCGGTATCGAGCGCATCACCGCCGCCGTTCTCCCCTGGGAGACCGTAACCGGAGACCTTGGCGTTATTGACCTCGAGAACTAGTAAAACATGCTTCTGAACGTGGAGAAATACCTGGCCCTCACTGCGCTTGGCATGCTCGCCCTGTGGGCATGCCAGCGCAGCGAAGTGCCCGGCATGGAAAAAAGCCCCATCTCTTTGACGGCGGGCATAACGGGAGACGTCCCTGCCGTTACCAAAGCAGTCATCTCTGCCGGTATCGGTTCCTCTTTCGAAAAAGGAACCAGCCTGTATATGGTGCTGAGGAGCGAGAAGGACGACAATAACCCTCTGTTCTCCCGTACCATCGGCTTCACCGAAGCCTCTGTGGTAAAGTTCGCCAGTGCATACGGACGTTTTTGGGAAGACAGCTACTCCCGCAACTCCCAGCTTTCCGTTTACGCTGCCAGCGTTCCCGGATACTATCTCGATGCTTCTGTCAATGAAGGCGTGACCCCTGCCGGAACCTTCGACGCCACCACCTGGACGGTCGGCGGCTCGGAT
>DGHE01000069.1:0-873 GCA_002392525.1 Bacteroidales bacterium UBA3856
CCCAGGACGGCCACGCCCACCCGCTGGCAGGGCACGGCAGCCTTGAGGGCTACGGCCACCTTGCGGGCAAAAGCCCACAGGCCTTCGTAGGTCTTCTCATCCAGGTGGAAGATGTAGTCGTCCTCCACGTGTTTGGGGATAACGAGGGTGTGGCCCTTCGCAAGCGGCGAGATATCCAGGAAGGCATAGTAGTCTTCGTTCTCGGCGCACTTGTAGGAAGGGATTTCGCCGGCGGCGATCTTGGTGAAAATGGTAGCCATCTTTACAGGGAAATTTCTACGATTTCAAACTTCATGACACCGCTGGGAACCTTTGCTTCCACGGTTTCTCCCTTGCTGTGGCCGATGAGGGCCTTGGCAATGGGGGTGGTGGCGGCCAGAAGGCCCTTGGAGAAGTCGGCCTCGGTTTCGGGTACAATCTGGAAGTTCATCACCATCTTGTTGGTGAGGTTTTTCACTTTCACTTTGGAAAGGAGCTGGACGGTGTCGGTGGAGAGCTTGCTCTCGTCAATGACACGGGCGTTGGCCACTTTCTCCTTGAGACGGGCTATCTTCACCTCCAAAAGGCCCTGTGCGTCACGGGCTGCATCATACTCTGCGTTCTCGGAGAGGTCTCCCTTTTCGCGGGCCTCTGCGATGGCGGCAGAAATCACCGGCCGCTGGGCCAGTGCATCGGCGAGTTCCTGCTTCAGTTTGTCCAGGCCCGCCTGGGTCATCATTTCGATTGCCATGTTATACGGTTTTTCGTTTGTCAAAAAAACAGCCGACGACCGATGCACGGTCGTCGAGCCTTATGTCACCACAAAGATAGCAATTATTTGGAATAACAACAAACTGTAGCCTTCCCTGTTAGAAAATACGCATATTAGTCAGT
>DGHE01000069.1:927-7542 GCA_002392525.1 Bacteroidales bacterium UBA3856
ATAATTGTACACCATTGTTTGTGTTATTGGGTTGATGGACCAATTCCCCATAGCATCTTTCATTGCATATTGATTGATGGACATTTGAGACATAATGCTTTCTATCTCCGGGTGACGATTGAGAACACTTGCCAAGGTGGATACCCGAACTAAGCGGGCGTCAGGTTTCAAATTCGTCTGAAAATCCCATATTCTATCAAGGTCATAGTATCGCAAAACCGTTATTTCTGCACCGTCTAAGACTTCTTGAGATGTAATTACCACATTATCAAAAGCATGTTCGTATTGTATAATACGTTCAGAAAGCTTTGAAATAGCCGGCACCCGATTAAATAATGAAGCATAATCATAATTTGCGATAGATACTCCCGTCTCACGCGCTGAAATCCCTCGAAAATTAGGAAAGTCCGGATTCACGCCATGACGTAACAGAAATATGATTATATGTTGAGCTGTAAAATTTTTTGTAAACAGTATTCTACTCAAAGGATTATTGCCAAAGCCATCAAGCGAATGTAAGTTGACTCCTTCCTCGTAAAGAAATTGTGTCATGAATATATCACCCTTATCCATGGCCAAATGAAATGGGGGAAAGCCCGTCTTGTCAGGAATTTCCAGATTCGCCCCCCTCCCAAGTAATAATCGAATCATTTCGTAACGTCCCCAGCTAACGGCTTCATATAAAAGGGTTGTCCCAAATTGATTCCTCTCATTTATATCTGTCAAATCTGGGAATAGAATATTGAATTGCGAAATATTATTGGTTAAAATACAACCGGTTAGTTCCCGACATACCTCAGAAACAATTTTCTTCTTACTCATATTTATGACTTCTATTTAAATGTATATCCTCTATCTGATAAATATCCGGATTGTTTTCATCAGGGCTGTGGCGGTACACACCAGCAGGGTGTCCACATACACGGAAAAAGCCTGTGCCAGGCCCTGCTGCGCAGGATGAGGCACGTCGGCGGCGGCCGATGAAATGGCGCCGGTTCCCTGCCCCGCCTCGTTGAAGAAGATGCCGCGCTTGACTCCCATCGCAATGGTACTACCGATGATACCGCCGCAGAGCGGATCCAGGCCGAAGGCGCTGCGGAAAATGAGGCCGAAGACCGCTTCCGGCCGTCGTGCTTTATGTCTTCGCAAAGATAGGATATTAATTTTAAAAAAAACTATTTCCGGTTGTCAATGACTAAAATGCCGGGAAATGAGTTCCGTCGCAGGTCCGCGGTTGCTTCGTCGCAGGTCGGTGGCTGCTTCGTCGCAGGTCCGCGTTTTCTTCACGAACTGCGACGCAAATCGGCCATCAGCTCGTCATGGCGTCGCAGGTCGGCCGATTTTTGCGGACCTGCGACGTTTTGCTTGCTCACCTGCGACAGTGCACCCCGGTACCTACGACAGAACTCCCCCGCACCTGCGACAGAACACCCCCGCACACCTACTGCCCACAGTCACCCGAATGCTGCACGGGGCGTCGCCGGGGAAGCAGACTGGCCACCATATCTCTGGACAATTGCAGGCAGCGGGAGAGCTGCGGAATGGTCGTCCGATATGCCCTATACAGGTAAGGCAACAGGTAGGATTTCTGCTCCGGAGACAGTTCCAGCACCGTTTTTCCGTACCACTTGTCGGCGAGACGGGTGATGACGGCCAGCATTTCAGCATCGGCCTGCTTTTCCCGACCGCTGAGCACCAGCATCTGACGCATCTGGGAAGTATTGACTGAGCCGATGGTTTTCAGGAAGAAAGCCTGATCGTTGTCGAAGGCGCTTTCGAGGTACTGGCAGTCACAGGCGCTGGCGGGCTCTATGCCGTAATTTTCATTGAGTACCCAAGGGACGGAGGAAAGATCTTCGTGCGTTCGAAAGAGGGCTTCCCGGCCGCGGCGGGGTAAATCGGCCACTCGATAGACGCCGCCTTGGCATCGGCCTCCGGAGAACATGCCGCGGTAGGACGACCAGCGGTAATCTTCTACCCGCATGCCCGTATCGGAGGTGTTGCGGGGAATGTAAGCCAGCGCATTCCGCACATACCAGTCGGTATCCAGGTATTTGACACAGATATCGGAGCGGTTCAGGATTCCCCTCTCGTTGTATTTCCAGCTCAGGTACTGAGAGTGGTGCTTCTTGATGAACTCCCCTACTTTTTGGGCCGATGGCATCCCGGGAGCCAGCACCGCGATATGCCCGTGATTGGACATGGCGATCTCGGAAATCACGCGGCAGTCAAACTTCCATGCGCTAAGGTAAAAGGACTTCTGGAGATGGTCATAGTCCTCATCATCCCTGCAGAGCAGGACTTTTTCCATGCCCTCCAGACTAATGTGAAACGGATGCATCCGGACCGGAGTGCCATTCTTCAACGGCCGGGTAACAATTCTCTGAAAGGCCATAATCAGCTCTTGATGCGAGAAAAGGGGAACATGGCAGTCATCATCGCCTCCGGTCCGCCAATCTTGATGGGCCGAACCACTTGGGAAGCATCAAATCCGAACGGACGTTTCAGATTTGCCGAGTACTTTTCGTAGTGCGGAATATAATCGAACATCATGACGCTCCAGAGTTCCTCTGCATTTTCGTACGGCTGCACACAGGCGATGATTTCTGCCATCGAAAGAATCCGGATAGCTTTACTGGGATGAAAGTTCCGGTTCTTCCACGCCTCTGTAACAAGGGACCGAATCGCACGTCTGTTCAGGTCTTCCATTTCCACGGTGTGTTTGGCCCAGTCTTTCGGCGGGTTTTCCACACTGTCGGGGAACTGAAAATCGGTGCTGAAATGCAGCATGCCATCGTCGTCCATCAGGACTTCAAGGAATTTTTTCATAACAGGGGTAAATTAAAGGTTAAATGCTGGCCGATCAGTGCGTTCGGCATAAACTGCGCAGGGACTCCTGCGCTGGTCACAAACATAAAAAAGAAGTTCCCTCTTTCCAATAACCGGCCAAAACAAAATGCGATTTCACGTGAATATTTTTATGTTTTGACCACATTTCGAAGAAATCGACCACTTTTATGGTCGATTTGCAAATGTTTTTTATGCTTCGAAAGGGATTGGGGGTGTCGCAGGCCGGGGCCCAGTGGATCGCAGGCCAGGGATTTTTTTGGGGGGGGTCGCAGGTCGGGAATTGGGGTGTTGCAGGCCGGGGATTTTTTTGGGGGTCGCAGGCCGGGAATTGGGGTGTTGCAGGCCGGGGATTTTTTGGGAGGTCGCAGGCCGGGGCCCAGGGTGTCGCAGGTCTACTAACAAAACGTCGCAGGTCCGCAAAAAACGGCTAACCTGCGACGCAATGGTGTACTAATGGCCGATTTGCGTCGCAGTTCGGAGGAAAAACGCAGACCTGCGACATTCCGGGGCGTGACCGGCGACATTCCGGGGCGTGACCGGCGACATTCCGGGGCATGACCTGCGACATTCCGGGGCATGACCTGCGACGTTCCGGGGCGTGACCTGCGACATTCTGGGGCATGACCGGCGACGTTCCGGGGCATGACCTGCAACGTTCCGGGGCGTGACCTGCGACGTTCTGGGGCGTTTTACCAGCAACGTTCTGGGCTGTAAGCAGATTACCGGGAACAGGCGTCGCGGTCCAGGAGGAGCTGGGAGCGGAGGGCATCCAAGGAGGGGAAACGGCGCTCGTCACGGATGCGGCGGAGGAAGCGAAGCCGCATGGGAAGGCCGTAGATGTCCTGGTCGAAGTCCAGGATGTGGGTCTCGATGGTGCGGGCCTTGCCGTCTACGGTAGGGCGCACGCCAATGTTGCACATGCCACGGTAATGCTGGCCAAGGACCTCTACCTCAACGGCATAGACACCGTTCATGGGGACCAGTTTGAGGGGTTCGTACAACTGCATGTTGGCCGTAGGGAAGCCGATGGTACGGCCCATCCGGTTTCCTGCCACCACCACACCGAACAAACCGTAGCGGTATCCCAGCATGGCATTGGCATCCGTCACTCTCCCCTCCTCCAGCGCCTTCCTGATCTGCGTAGAAGAAATAACCGGAGATTCTTCGCTTCGCTCAGAATGACAGCAAGAATGCGCGGCACTATCGCGCGTGGGGTTTGCGAAAACCAGGGGTTTGGACACCAAGACAGGCACTTCGGTGCCCGCGCCGGACAGATCGGCGGCGGTGAGGCAGTCGGAGCCGATACGGTTGTCATAGCCCATGACCACCAGCGTGGCGCCGTAGCGGTCCCGCAGCATGGCCAGATAGTCGGAGGCTGTCATGGCTGCGAACGCACGGGTGAAAGGCAGCACTTCCACGCGGTCTATCCCGCAGGAGAGGAGCAGCGCCTTCTTTTCCTCCATCGAGCTCAATAAGCGGAAATCCCTCGCATCCTGCTGCAATACGGCACGCGGGTGCGGCCAGAATGTAACGACAACGGCCTCCTCGCCCCTTTCCCGGGCCGAGGAGACCACTGTCTCAAGGACATGACGGTGCCCCAGATGGACACCGTCGAAAAAACCGGTTGTAATTACAGCCACTTCACGCACTCAAAGCTCTGGCGGTGTGCCAGCAGCGGGTGCTTGGCGAAGACACGCGCGCCCACCATGTAGGCACCGGTCTTCTCCGGCAGCACATCTACCGAATACTTGGCTACACCATCCTGGAAGGATTCCACCTTGAAGTCCTGCACCTCAACAATGTGCAGCTTCCCGTGAGCATCCTGCTGCGAGAATACAACCTCCAGACCCACCTCATCCGGGGTGAGCGAACCCAGCGAGAGTTCCATCTCGGCATGGTACGGCGTATCCAGGCTGAGGTCGTAGTTGGTCACGGGCTCCGTGCGGGAAAGCTGGCGCACATTCTCCCACTCGCGGCGTACGCGGTTCTTCCAGGCAGCCAGTTCGCGGGCCTTAGCGAAGTCATCGGCCTTCACGGCATCGGCCCCCTTGGCCTGCGGTACGTAATACTGATTGATGTAGTCTGTGAGCATGCGGTTGGTGGTAAAGTCGCAGGCTACCTTGGCAATGGTATTCTTGATGTATCCCACCCACTCGCGGCTTCGGCCGGTGGTGCGGTCTACGTTGTAATAGGCAGGAGCAATGTCGTTCTCCAGGATCTGGTAGATGGTAGCGGCATCCAGCTCGTTCTGGAAGTTGTTGTCCTCGTAGGCCTGCTCGATGGGCAGGGCCCAGCCGGCACCTTCCTTATAGCCTTCCACCCACCATCCGTCCAGCACGGAGAAGTGCATGGTACCGTTCATCGCAGCCTTCTCTCCGGAAGTACCCGAAGCCTCCAGCGGACGCGTGGGGTTGTTCATCCACACATCCACGCCCTGGACCATGCGCTTGGCCAGCGTGATGTCGTATCCGGGCACGAACACGATCTTGCCGATGAAACGGGGATCCTTGGAAATATCCACAATCTGCTTGATGAGGTCCTGACCGGCCTTGTCGGCAGGGTGAGCCTTACCAGCAAAGAGGAACTGGACGGGCTGGGCGGGATTGTTCACGATCTTGTCCAGATGGTCCAGGTCACGGAACAGCAGCGTAGCACGCTTGTAAGTAGCGAAGCGACGGGCAAAGCCGATGGTAAGGACGTCGTCCCGGAGATTTTCCAGGATGGTAACGATCTCCGTGGGACTGTAATGGTTGCTGATGGTCTTGTCCTGCAGGCGTTCGCGTACGAAGAACATGAGCTTGGCCTTGAGGCCTTTCTTGATATACCAGACTTCTTCATCGGAGACATTGTAAATACCCTCGAAGCAGGACTTATCATAGTGGTGCGTGGCGAACTCGGAGCCAAACACCCTCTCATGCACAGGCTTCCACTCCTTGGCGCACCACGTGGGATAGTGTACGCCGTTGGTCACATAGCTCACGAACAGTTCTTCGGGCAGATAGCCGGGATACATATGGGCGAAGATATCCTGCGACACCTTCCCGTGCAGCATGGACACGCCGTTCACGTTCTGCGAGATATTGGCGGCGAGGTTACTCATGGAGAACTTCTCGTGCTCGTCCAGCGGGTTGTCCTTTCCCAGGGACATGAGGGTTTCCCAGTCCACCTTGAGACGGCCCGGATAGTGGCCGATATACTGACGCAGCATGCCCTCGTCAAAGGCGTCATGGCCGGCAGGAACCGGCGTATGGGTGGTGAACAGGGAGCTGGCGCGAACCACTTCCAGGGCCTCAGTGAAGTCCAGATTGTCATGTTCAATGTACTCGCGAAGGCGCTCCAGACCGGTAAAGGCAGCGTGGCCCTCGTTGCAGTGGTATACCTGCGGATCCAGGCCCAGTTTGCGCAGCAGGCGGATACCGCCCACACCCAGCAGGAGTTCCTGCTTGAGGCGGTTCTCCCAGCTGCCGCCGTAGAGGTGATAGGTAACCTCACGGTCTTCGGGAAGGTTGGCCTCGTAGTCTGCATCCATCAGAATCAGATCCGTACGGCCCACTTCCACCTTCCACAGGCGGGCGGTGATGTTACGGCCCGGGAAAGCCACGGAGGTGGTGACCCAGTTGCCATCCTTGTCCAGCACGGGCACGGCAGGAATCTTGGTGAAATCCTGGGCGTCGTAACCGGCCACCTGGTACCCCTGGGCGCTGAGCACCTGGTTGAAGTAACCGTAGCGGTACAGAAGACCCACGGCCACCAGGTTGGTGTTCA
>DGHE01000118.1 GCA_002392525.1 Bacteroidales bacterium UBA3856
TGATGGAGATCACGTTGGTCGGGATGTAGGCCGATACGTCTCCGGCCTGCGTCTCAATGATGGGCAGGGCGGTAAGGGAACCGCCTCCCTTCACTTTGTCTTTCAGGGCAGCGGGGAGATCGTTCATGGAAGCGGCCACCTCCTGCTGGTCGATGATACGCGCAGCCCTTTCCAGCAGACGGCTGTGCAGGTAGAAGATATCTCCCGGATAGGCTTCACGGCCGGAGGGACGGCGCAGCACCAGGGATACTTCACGATAGGCGACGGCCTGTTTGGAGAGGTCGTCGTACACCACCAGGGCGTGACGGCCCGTGTCGCGGAAATACTCGCCGATGGCCGCTCCGGAGAAGGGAGCGTAGTACTGCAGGGCGGCGGGATCTGCGGCGGTAGCGGCCACTACCACGGTATAGTCCATGGCGCCGTGCTCCCGCAGGGTCTTCACGATGGACGCAACGGTGGAGCCCTTCTGGCCGATGGCCACGTAGATGCAGAACACCGGCTTTCCGGCTTCGTACTCCTTGCGCTGGTTGATAATGGCGTCAATGGCAATGGCAGTCTTACCCGTCTGGCGGTCTCCAATGATGAGCTCACGCTGGCCGCGGCCGATGGGAATCATGGCATCGATGGCCTTGAGGCCCGTCTGCAGGGGTTCACTCACCGGCTGGCGGAAGATAACGCCGGGCGCTTTACGCTCCAGCGGCATATCTATCTTCTCCCCTTCCACAGGGCCCAGGCCGTCCAGCGGATTTCCCAGCGGGTCCACCACTCGTCCGAGGAGGGCGTCACACACGCCGATGGAGGCGATGCGGCCCGTACGGCGCACCACCATGCCTTCCTTCACCAGGTCGGTGGGGCCCATGAGCACGGCGCCCACGTTGTCGGCCTCCAGGTTCATCACCACGGCCATGATGCCGTTGCCGCAGTCCAGCAGTTCGCCGGCCTCGGCATGGTCCAGCCCGTAAATACGTACCACACCGTCACTCACCTGCAGGACTTTGCCAATCTCCTCGAACTGGAGATCGTTTTTCATATCCTTGAGCTGTCCAAGCAGGATATCACTCACTTCACTGGGTTTCAAAGAAGTTGCCATCTTAGATAATTCTTCTGTTTCTTTCAATAAACTGTTCGCGGATGAGCTCCAGCTGGCGTTTGACGCTGGCATCCATGAGGTAGTCGTCTATATCGAAGACGAAGCCTCCGATAAGGGACGGATCCACCTCGGTTTCTATGAGGACGTCGTCCCCGGTCTTTTCCTTCACCAGCGCCTTGAGCTGGTCTAGAAGATGCGGCGGCGGAGTGCTCACCGTGACAAGGTGCGCCTTTCTCACGCCTATGGAGCGGCGATAGGCATCCACAAAGCTGCGGAGGATTTCCTCCGTCATTTCCATGCGGCCGTTGGCTGCCAGAAGTTCCAGGAAACGGCCCATCTCGGGAGCCATCCTGCCATCCAGCGCTCCTTCCAGCAGTTTGAGCTTGTCCCGGGAAGGAACCACGTCATCGGCCGCCGATATCATCCGGCGAAGATCCGGGACGGAACGGAGCGTCTTCTCCAGGACCTCGGCCTGGGAGCATACGAGATCTCCCTGCCCGCTTTCACGGACATATTTCACCAGCGCGGTGGCGTAGCGGATGACGACGATGCTGCGGTTCATGAGCGGAGACTGGCCTCAGAGGCTTCCTTTACCAGCTGGTCCAGGAGGGCCTGCTGGCTTCCATCATCCTGCAGCTCGTGACGGAGCACTTTTTCTGCCACCTGGACACCGAGAAGGGCCACTTCCTTGCGCACGTCGCGCAGGGCGCTCTCTTTCTCGGCGGCAATCTGGACCTTGGCATCGGCGATCATCTTGTCGGCCTCGGCCTTGGCGGCCTCCTTTGCCTCGGAGATGATGCGGGCGCGGGTCTCGGTGGCTTCGCGAAGGATGGACGACTGCTCTTTGCGAACGTCTTCCAGCATTTTCGCGTGCTCCTCTTTCCACTGCTCCATGCGCGCCTGAATTTCGTCGGCGTCCTTGAGGGACTGCGCAATCCTGGCACTGCGTTCATCCACCATGTCCGTAATGACGGGGAAGCCGAATTTGGCCAGGAGGAAGAACACGATGCCGAAGATGACGACCATCCAGAACAGGAGGCCGAATTCGGGCGTAACCAGATTCATGGATTTACTTACTTGATTACGATAGCCAGCAGGGCCACGATGATGGCGAACAGGGAAGCACCCTCCACCATACCGGCGGCGATGATCATGGAAGTACGCAGGTTGCCGGCGCTTTCCGGCTGGCGGGCGATGGCCTCCATGGTGGACTTGCCAATCTTACCGATACCGATAGCGGCGGCGATGGCAGCGATAGCAGCGCCCAGGGCGGCACCGGCTTTTCCGAGGGCTGCACCAGCGGCAGCCTGAAGGAGGATAGTAGAAAGAATCATAATATCAAAAATTTAAAGTTTATTCTTCTTTGGCCCTTGCCAGTCCAATGTAGATGGAACTGAGCATGGTGAACACATAGGCCTGGATAAAGGCTACCAGGCACTCCAGCGCATCCAGGAAGACGCCGAAGAGCACGCTTACCAGCGTCATGCCGCCGCTCAGGAGCGGGCCGTACTTGGCCATGATGAAGATGATGCATACCATGCACAGGATCATGATGTGGCCGGCCAGCATGTTGGCAAACAGACGGATGGTAAGGGATACCGGTTTCATGATGGCACTGAACACCTCGATGACCGGCATGATGGGTTTAAGGAATCCCGGCACGTCCGGGAGGAAAATCTCTTTGTAATAATGTTTGGTACCATTGATGTTCACGGTAAAGAAGGTGAACAGGGCCAGTACCAGGGTTATGGCGATGTTGCCGGTGAGGTTGGCGCCTCCCGGGAAGAAAGGCATGATACCCAGGAAGTTGTTGAGGAGAATCCAGAGGAACGCCATGCAAAGGTACGGGGAGAATTTGCGATAATCCGGGCCGATGTTCTCCTTTGCCATGTCGTGGACCATCATGATGAGCGGCTCCATGAAGGCGGCAAGGCCCGTGGGGGCTTCCCTGAGGGCGTCGTGTCTTCGGTACCAGCGGGCCGTGCAGAGGACGATAAACAGAAGCAGGAAAGTGCTCATCATGAGCGAGAGCACGTTCTTGGTAATGGAAAGGTCTATGGGACGCTCGCCGGTAAGGGCGTTCACCAGTTTGCCGTCTTCGTTGAAGGTATAACCGCGCTCCGCCGCATGATGGGCGGTGAACACCTTTACCCCGCCGTCTACCACGATGCAGGGCAGCGGAATGGCGATGGGTTTGCCCTTCCACTCGGTGATGTGCCACTCGTATTCGTCTCCGATGTGTTCGAAGATGATTCCGCTGATATTGATAGATTCTTCGCTGTCGCTCAGAATGACAGCATTGTCATCCTGAGGCACTTGTGCCGAAGGATCTGTCTGGAAGAGCAAGAGCAGGGATATGAGGAATGCCAGGATCATGCTTCTACACAGACGGTTACAACGTTGTCTTTGACTTCGGCGAAGCCTTCCTTGACCTGAATATGCTTTTCATCTCCGTTTTCCACGTAGCGGATGTCGCCTTCCGAGAGGGAGGTGACCATGGCGGCGTGCCCGGGCAGCACCGTAAATGGTGACAGCGTACCCGGCAGCGACACCAGGGAAACATCGGCCTTTACCAACGTTCCCTCAGGACTCAGGATATGTAGGGTAATTGTCATTCTGAGCGAAGCGAAGAATCTATTTAGCCGCTGCCAGAATGGCCTCGCCCTTGGCGATGGCATCCTCAATGGTGCCCACATTCAGGAAAGCCTGCTCCGGCAGGTAGTCCACTTCTCCGTCCAGGATCATGTTGAAGCCCTTGATGGTGTCTTCAATGGAGACCATCACGCCCTTCACGCCCGTAAACTGTTCGGCCACAAAGAAGGGCTGGGAGAGGAAACGCTGCACTCTTCTGGCGCGGTTCACCGTTGTCTTGTCTTCGTCGGAAAGCTCGTCCATACCCAGGATGGCGATGATGTCCTGCAGCTCCTGGTTGCGCTGAAGGATTTGCTTCACGCGCTGAGCGGTGTCGTAATGCGCCTGGCCCACGATGTTGGGATCCAGGATACGGGAGGTTGACTCCAGCGGATCTACGGCCGGGTAGATACCGAGGGCCGTAATCTTACGGCTGAGCACCGTAGTGGCATCCAGGTGGGAGAAGGTGGTGGCAGGAGCCGGGTCCGTAAGGTCATCGGCCGGCACATATACGGCCTGCACCGAGGTGATGGAACCGTTCTTGGTGGAAGTGATGCGCTCCTGCATCTTACCCATTTCCGTTGCCAGGGTGGGCTGGTAACCTACAGCCGAAGGCATACGTCCCAGGAGGGCCGACACCTCCGAACCCGCCTGGGTGAAACGGAAGATGTTGTCAATGAAGAAAAGGATGTCGCGGGGACCGGCACCGGTGTCGGAGTCGCGGAAAGACTCGGCCAGGGTGAGGCCGCTCAGGGCCACGCTCTGACGGGCTCCCGGGGGTTCGTTCATCTGGCCGAAGACCATGGACACCTGGCTCTTTTCCAGTTCCTTGGGGTCTACGAGGGAGAGGTCCCACTTGCCCTCTTCCATCGCTTTATTGAATGCTTCTCCGTAACGGATAACGTTGGATTCGATCATTTCGCGGAGGAGGTCGTTACCTTCACGGGTACGCTCACCCACACCGGCGAACACGGAGAAACCGTTGTGCGCTTTTGCAATGTTGTTGATAAGTTCCTTGATGAGCACGGTCTTTCCCACACCGGCGCCTCCGAACAGGCCGATCTTGCCTCCCTTGAGGTAGGGCTCCAGCAGGTCGATGACCTTGATGCCGGTAAACAGCACTTCCTGGCTGGTGGTAAGGTCTTCGAACTTGGGCGGTTCGCGGTGGATGGGGAGGGAATTTCCGCGGTCCATTTCCTTCATACCGTCAATGGCATCTCCCGTGACGTTCATCACGCGGCCGCGGATCTGGGCACCTACGGGCATGGAAATGGGACGGAAAGTATTCTCAACCTCCAGACCGCGGGACAGACCGTCGGTGGAGTCCATGGCTACGCAGCGGACAGTGTCTTCACCAATGTGCTGCTGCACCTCCAGAATGAGCTGCTTTCCATCCGGGCGCTTGACAGACAGAGCGTCGTCAATGCGGGGAAGAGCGGTTTCGGCGCTGCCGGCCGAGATATCAAAATGCACATCCACTACCGGTCCCACGACCTGGGCGATGTGCCCCAAAGCATTAGGCATACACGTAAAATTTCTGTATCTACAAAGATACACATTCTTTTCAAGATACTAAAATTTGAGTTGCCCACACGGACAAAAAGATATACCTTTGTACCAATATGACTATGAAAATGACCTTTTTTCTGACGGTTTCTGCGGCATGGCTCCTCGCCACGTCGTCGCAGCCGCCTGTCCGTCCGGGACAACTCTACAACATGTCTTTCGATCACTGGAGCAAAGACAAGAAAGGATATGACGTATGCTACGGGAGCGATGCCACTTCCGAAGAGAAAAAAATCTGGGGCAGCGCCAACGGCACCACCGCCTTCTATGGCGCCCCGACCGTCATGCCGGAAGAGAATTTTGTAGCCGTTCCGGGGCCCGGAAAGAAGGCCCTCTGTCTCAAAAGCCAGCTCATCAAGGTGCTCTTTATCAAGAAGCTGGCAGCCGGAAGCATTTTCAACGGCTACACCGGAGGCATTGACCTTTCCAGGATGACGGCCCACCTGTTCTGGGGCGTTCCGTTCACGCAGCGTCCCGCTACGCTGAAAGGATATGCCTGCTACAAGCCGGGGCTCATCGACTTTGCCGACAAAGGGCACAAGGACCTGGAGGGAAAGCCCGACACCGGCAGCCTCGCCATCGTCCTGGCCGACTGGGACACTCCAATCGAGGTGTGCCCGCCCGACCTTGCCCTGGATGAGGAGAACGATCCCGGGATCATCGGCCTTGGAAAGATCTATTTCAAGAAGAAGATGGGTGCCTACGAGCCCTTCTCCATCGAGATCAAGTACCGGAACGGCCGCACGCCCCGCTACGTTGCCATCGTAGCCTCTTCCAGCGCCCTTGGAGACTCCTTTACCGGCAGCACCGGCTCTGTCCTGTATCTGGACGAGCTCGAGTTCACCTACTAATACCCCTCCCGGTTAAAGCAAACTTTCGGTCCTCTGACGCCGGTCATCATGCTTTCCCCCCCCTTCGATGCGGATGTACGTACAAAAAAACGGCATTCCAGTGCAGTTTTGATGTACGTACATCCACGCAAACGGACAGGGAGAGGAGCATTCTCCGGTGTACGTACAAAAAAAGGCGTTCCAGTGCGGTTTTGATGTACGCACATCAGTGGCCGTGGCGCTTATATGGCTGATAGTCAGCATATTAGCACAACTGACGGGTGTGAAAAACATACCCGTCAGTTGTACTAATTGATTGACACACAATCGTTTAAGAGCCACGGACCGCCACAGACAGCCACGGACTACCTCAGACCGCCACGGACCACCACAGACCGCCACAGACCGCCGCAGACCGCTGCGGACAAAAAAAGAAGGCAACTCCTTTCGAGTCACCTTCTTCATCTTTACCAGTTCGACTTTTAGTCGGAGAGGGAGAAGC
>DGHE01000212.1 GCA_002392525.1 Bacteroidales bacterium UBA3856
CCAGCTGGGTGAACGCCCTGCGCTTTAAGGCCAGCTACGGCACCCAGGGTAACGATGCAATCGGCCTCAACCGGGTATACGAGAACCTCTATTCCATCGGCCGCGTTGACGGCGAAGCTTCCCTGACCCAGACCCTGCGCGCCGCCCCTGACGTGACCTGGGAGAAGTCCAACAACTTCAATGTGGGCGTCGAAGGCCGCCTGTTCGGCCGCTTCAGCTTCGGTATCGAGTACTTCATCAAGGAGACCAAGGACATGATCTACTATCGTCCGCTGCCCGTCTCCCAGGGTGCCCCTACCACCCAGCTGGTCAACGACATGGACATGATGAATACCGGTGTGGAGTTCGACCTGAGCATGGATATCATCAAGAACCGCAACTTCACCTGGAACGTGAACCTGAACGGCACGCACTACAAGAACAAGATCACCAAGCTCCCTTCCGACTATCCCGAAGATGGCAAGCAGATCAGCTCTTACTGGCGTGAACTGGGCGGTTCCCTGTACAACTACTATATGTACGAGTGGGCCGGCGTAGATCCCGAGACCGGACACGCCCTGTACAACCGCTACAAAGTGGACGAGGAAACCGGCAAGCCTACCGACGAGTTCGAGAAGACCGTCACCAGCACCTCTGAGGCCACTTACCGCAAGACCGGCAAGACCCCTATCCCCGACCTGTACGGCGGCTTCGGCACCACCCTCCATTTCTATGGCTTCGATTTCAGCGCCAGCTTCGCCTACCAGCTCGGTGGTTGGACCAACGACTCTGTGTACCAGAGCCTGATGACCGGCGGCCGTGCCGGTAACAACTGGAGCCGCGACATCTTCAACCGCTGGACCCCGAACAACACCGGTTCCCAGATCCCGCGCGTGCAGATGAACGACCAGACTGCCAATGAGTCCTCTACCCGCTGGCTCACCAGCTCTTCCTACCTGAGCGTCCGCAACGTGACCCTGGGCTACACCCTGCCGAAGAACCTCACTGCCAAGATCGGCATTGATGGCATCCGCATCTATGTCACTGCCGACAACCTGTGGTACATCTCCGCCCGTCGCGGTATGGATGTCCGTCAGTCCTTCAACGGTACCAACGGCAACACCTACTCCGCCCTCAGGACCGTATCCGGTGGTATTTCCCTCACTTTCTAATTAATAGGAGATTCGCTTTATGAAAAAATATATCGCCATTTTTGCAGCATCCATGCTGGCCCTTGTTTCTTGCGAGAAGCAGTTTGAGGTCCAGGATTCCGGCAGCCTTTCCGGTACGGAGGCTATCGCTATCGCAGAGGAGGATCCGGGCTTCCTTTCCTCCTATGTCAACGGCTTCTACGCCTGGATGGTCCAGTACGATACCGGTGGCGGACGCCACCAGGATTTCGGACACCTGGGTTGCGTCTATACGTTGGATATGTACGGTCTGGACATCGCCATCTGCGGCACCTGGAACTGGGGTACTTATGACATCAACCACGACTACGGCGCCTACAACTGGGTCCGCTGCTACCAGTTCTGGAACTTCTACTACACCCTGATCAAGAAGAGCAACGAGGTTATCGACTTCTTCGGCGAGGAAGACCCGACCGATCCCACCCTGCGTGGCTACCTGGGCCAGGCCTATGCCCTCCGCGCCTTCTGCTACACCTACCTGATCCAGATTTTCCAGGATCCCGTGACCGGCACCACGCCGAACGCACAGCTCCGCACCGATGCCCCGGCCGTCCCGATCGTCTATTCTTCCCGTGACGGCAAGTCTGTCGAGGAGCAGGATGCAAAATCCGGCCGTAACACCTATGCGGACCTGATGGAAGAAATCGAGAGAAATATAGAACTGGCTCTTCCTCTGCTGCAGGATTACAAACGTGCTTCCAAGAACGAGGTCAACTACCAGGTGGCCCAGGGTATCGCTGCCCGCTACTATCTGCTCACCCAGCAGTGGGACAAGGCTGCTGCCGCCGCTACCGCCGCTCAGAACGGCTTCGATATTATGGACCAGACCCGTCTCAAGTCCGGCTTTATGGAGGTAGAAGACAACGAAGTGCTGTGGGGCTTCAACCACTCCACCGAGACCATGACCTCCTACGCTTCCTACTTCTCCCATATGAGTAACGAATGCGCCGGTTACGGTGGTATCGGCCAGAGCGTGCACTGCATCGACCGCAGCCTGTACGACCAGATACCCGACACGGACTACCGCAAGGGCCTGTTCAATACACCTGAAGGCGATCCCACTGCTACCCAGACTGGTGGCAAGCTCCCGTACGCCAACCGCAAGTTCGGGTATATGGCCAGCTGGCTGCAGGACTACCTCTATATGCGCAACGCCGAGATGATCCTCATCCAGGCCGAGGCCGAGGCCCGTCAGGGCCAGAACAGCGCCGCCGCCGCCACCCTTGGTAAACTTATGGCCAAGCGTGACCCGGCCTGGGCTTCCGCCAGTGTTTCTGTGGACGATGTCCTTCTGCAGCGCCGCATCGAGCTCTGGGGCGAAGGCTTCGAGTACTTCGACCTGCGCCGCAACGGCCTGGGTGTGAACCGCAAGTATGAAGGCACCAACCACCTGGCCCAGGGCCAGTACGCTTTCCCTGCCCACGGCAAGAGCTGGAACTTCCAGATCCCCCGCCAGGAACTCCAGAACAATACCCACATCACTGAGAAAGACCAGAACGAGTGGATTTCCGGTACCGAAGAGTAATCAATAAACTAGAAGCAATATGAAAAAATATATCCAATATCTTTCTGTTGCAGCTGTGGCCGTGCTGTTTGCATCCTGCAATAAGCTCACCCCCAGCAAGACCGAGGTAGAAGCCGGGTTCGCTAAACCCGAGGCCCTTCCCACGCTGACCATCGGCTCTGCCGAGTGTGACGCCGTCAACGGCATCGTGAACGTGGCTGTGACCGTGAGCGGCCTCCCGGCCGACAAGGA
>DGHE01000070.1 GCA_002392525.1 Bacteroidales bacterium UBA3856
TCTTTCCTTTCGTCAATTGTGCTTCCGCAGCTTCCGCCGCTTCCGCACTGTAGATTTTTGTGAATCATGAATCTCTCTCGATTCATTATTGCTCTTGCCTATTGAAATTGTAGTCCACAATCTTCTCTACGAAAATTCCGTATTCAAAGTTTACAGACTAACTCTATCTTTTGCTTTACCTCTTGATTACTTTTTCTCAGTATTGTCAATGAACTTTCGGCTCAAACGGCCGTAAAAAATCCCGTTCGTTTCAAACGGGACTGCAAAGGTAGAAACTTTTTCTGAACTAGCAAAACTTTTTCGAATTTTTTTCGAAAATTTTCTCCAAAACCATCTTCGGCGCACTTTGAGACAGCAATCACCCGCAAAACAGCCCCCAATGCCCGTGAAATGCAAGTTATTGAGTGTCAACGAGAAAGCCAAAAGGCTCACCCCGATTTCAAGGTAAGCCTTTTGCATAAAGCCCTGTTCTACAGACAGTTACATTTCACGGCCCCACCTCCGCCGCCCGGCTTTGTGCACTGGAGGATCACGGAAGGGAACGGGGGGCTCCATCGTTGTCCTCTGCGTCCTTGAAAACAGCAAAATATTTGTCATTACATTATTATATTAGTATCTTCGAAGAAAAATACTCCATGAAAAGGTTATTTCTCTCTTTCATCGCCGGCATTGTGTGTGTTGCCGGCTTCGCGTGCACAAATCTCATCGTGGGAAAAGCGGCATCGGCAGACGGAAGCGTCATTTGCACTTACAACTGCGACGGCTTTGGCTTCGCCTCGTCCCTCACCTATTCGGCACCGGGGCGCCATGCAAAGGGTGAGATGCTGGCAATTCGCAGCTGGGGTTTCCAGGAGCCGCATTATATAAAACAGGCGGAATACACCTACGCAGTCATGGGACTGATGAACGAGAAGCAGGTGAGCATCGTAGAGACCACCTGGGGCGGCCGGAACGAACTGCAGAACCGCGAGGGCTGGCTGGACTACTTCACCCTCATGCAGCTGGCGCTGCAGAGGAGCACATCGGCCCGGGAGGCTATCCTGGTGATGGACGCGCTGGTGCAGGAGTACGGCTACAACGAGACCGGCGAATCCTTCGCCGTCTGTGACAAGGACGAGGCCTGGATCATGGAGCTCATCGGCAAGGGTCCCGGAAGGAAGGGTGCCGTATGGGTAGCCCGCCGCCTCCCCGACAATTGCGTCACCGCCTATGCCAACTCCAGCCGCATCAGGCAGTTCCCCCAGGTGAAGAAAGCCCCCAAGAAATCCAACGTCTGCATCATCGAAGGCGACTGCATGTACTCCAAGGACGTCATCTCCTTCGCCCGCGAAATGGGCTATTACACCGGTGCCGATGCCGACTTCTCCTTCCGCGAAGCCTACCAGCCCATGACCTTCAGCAAGGCCCGCGCCTGCGAGGCCCGCGTCTGGAGCTTCTTCCGCCACCACTACGACACGGCCGTCATCGACAGCTACCTTCCCTTCATTGACGGGAAGTTCGACATCTGCGACGAACTCCCCCTCTGGATAGAGCCCAAGGCCAAAGTCACCGTCCGCGACATCATGGCCGACATGCGCGACCACTACGAAGGCACCGCCCTTGACATGACTGCCGACATCTCCGCCGGCCCCTGGGCATCCCCCTACCGCAACCAGCCGGTGAATTTCGAGGCCACCGACGGAACCAAGATGTTCCGTGAAAGGCCCATCGGCTGCCAGCAGAGCGGCATGACCATGGTGTGCCAGATGCGCTCATTCCTCCCCGACGGCGTTGGCGGCGTAACATACTTCAACCTTGACGACGCCACCATGGTGGCCTATGTCCCCGTCTACTGCGGCGCAAACAGAGTCCCCGAACCTTTCCGCCGGGAAAACAACGATATCACCAAATTCAGCTGGGGCAGCGCCTTCTGGGTGAACAACTTCGTCGCGAACATGGTCTACCCGCGCTGGAGCGCCCTCATCGGCGACCTCCGCGACGCCCAGAAAGAGCTCGAAGACTTCTATGCCGATGACCAGAAGGCCGTCGAAGCACGCGCCAGCGAACTCACTCCCGGCGAACTCACAGACTTCGTAACCCGCAAGACCGCCGAATACACTGACATGATGATGAAACGCTGGGAGAAACTGGCCTATTTCCTCATCGTCAAGCACAATGACCAGATCATGCGTCCCAGCCGTGACGGCGAAATCGCCCCCGGCCGCCACACCTCTCCCGCATACGCGCCCGCGTATATAGATGGGGTAAAGGCCGTGACCGGTAAACGCTACGTCAAGCCGGAATAACGAATATTTGTTATATTTGCTGTATGGAAGAAAAGAAAAACATGCAGCTGCCGGAGAATGCGCACCGGGAGCTGAAGCCGGGAGAGGTATACAGACCGCTCCTGGATCCGAACAAGAAGTACTCTGAAGTAACACCGTATTCAGTGGCAGTCGGCGTCCTGATGGTTATCCTGTTCAGCGCCGCGGCGGCATACCTGGGCCTCAAGGTGGGCCAGGTGTTCGAGGCTGCCATCCCAATCGCAATCATTGCCGTGGGCCTCACGGGAGCGCTCAAGAAGAATGACTCGCTTGCCCAGAACGTGATTATCCAGAGCATCGGCGGATGCTCCGGCGCAGTGGTCGCGGGCGCAATCTTCACCCTTCCCGCCATCTATATCCTGGGCGTGGAAGTGAACTACTGGCAGATGGTGCTCAGTTCACTCCTTGGCGGAGTGCTGGGAATCCTGTTCCTGATACCGTTCCGCAAGTACTTTGTCAAGGAAATGCACGGCAAGTATCCGTTCCCGGAGGCAACTGCAACCACGCAGGTGCTGGTGAGCGGCGAAAGCGGCGGCGAAAGCGCCAAGACGCTCATCGCGGCCGGCCTCATCGGCGGTCTGTATGACTTCCTGGTCGCAACCTTCGGCACCTGGGCAGAAACCGTCTCCACAACGGTCATGCACTGGGGCCAGGTAGTTGCAGACAAGGCTAAGCTCGTCCTCAAGATGAATACCGGTGCGGCAGTGCTGGGCCTTGGATATATCATCGGCCTAAAGTATGCCTTCATAATCACCTGCGGCTCTCTGCTGGTGTGGCTTGTAATCATCCCGCTCATGAACCTCATCTGGGGCGGAAGCGTGATCGACCTCATGCATACGGGTATCGCCACAACCATCGGCGAGATGTCCCCTGAAGAAATTTTCAAGACCTACGCAAGGCATATCGGCATCGGCGGCATCGCTACGGCGGGCATCATCGGCATAATCAAGTCTTTCGGAGTCATAAAGAGCGCCGCTTCCCTGGCCGTGAAGGAGTTCAGGCGCAAGCCGGGCACCCTTGACGAAAAGGCCATCCGCACGGAAGAAGACCTGCCGATGAAGACCATCGTCTTCGGCGTGGTCATCGCCCTTCTCATCATCTTCGCGTTCTTCGCTTTCGGCGGCGTCGTAAACAACGTCTGGCAGTCCCTGGTGGGACTTCTCATCGTTGCCGTAATCGCCTTCCTCTTCACTACGGTGGCCGCAAATGCCATCGCAATCGTGGGCTCCAACCCCGTGAGCGGCATGACGCT
>DGHE01000022.1 GCA_002392525.1 Bacteroidales bacterium UBA3856
GACCGTATCGCCAAGTACAACCGCCTCATGCGCATTGAAATTGAACTGGGCGACGAAGCTCGTTATGGTTACAAGAAACTTCGCTAAGTACATCGCCGCAGCCCTTGTGGCTGTGGCCTGTACCGTGGAAGAACCCACAGTTAAGCAGGCTCCGAAATCTTCGGAGCCTGTTTTGCCTATTCCTGCATCCGTCAACATTCAGTTTGACGACGACCTCATCGGCCTCATTGAAGAGGATCTTGCCTCCGGCGGCGCAGAGACCAAATCGGCCTCCCTGAATACTGTGCTGGAGGAGCTGGGCATCGACCATCTGGAGCGCATCTTCCCGGACGCCGGAGAATACGAAGCCCGCAGCCGCAAGATGGGGCTGCATCGGTTCTATACGGCGGTCCTTAAGGAAGGCACGCCTGCTACCAAGGCGGCTGTCTCCCTTGCCGATGTCCCTGGCATCGTGAGTGTCACTCCGTCCCACCCCATCCGGAAAATGGCTTTCAATGACCCCTACTTCTCCAAGCAGTGGCATTATGTGAACAAAAAGACCGTCGGGGCCGACATCAACGTGCAGGGTGTGTGGGATAACTACACCACCGGCAGCCGCGACGTGATTGTCTGCGTGGTGGACGAGACGGTGGATGCTTCCCACGAGGATCTCGCCGCCAATCTGTGGAAGGACGCACAGGGCCATACGGGCTACAACTATGCCCGCAAAAGCTACAGTTTGTCCACCCGCGATGGGGATACCGGCCACGGCACCCATGTGGCGGGAACCATTGCTGCCGTGAACAATAACGGGAAAGGCGTGTGCGGCATTGCCGGCGGAGATGCTTTGAAGGGCATTCCCGGCGTGCGCATCATGTCCCATGCCATCTTTTCCGGAAACCAGCAGGCAGACGACGCTCAAACATACCGGGCTATCAAGGAAGGCGCCGACAAAGGCGCTGTCATCTCCCAGAACAGCTGGGGATACTATGCCGATGATTGCCTGGGAGAAGACGAAGGTTCGGATGTCTCTGCCGCCGAACTGGCCGAATACAGATCCTGGAAATACGAGCCAGCGATGGCTGCTGCCATCCAGTATTTCGTAACCTATGCCGGCTGTGATGCACAGGGCAATCAGCGGGAAGATTCTCCCATGAAGGGAGGTCTTGTTTTCTTTGCAGGAGGCAACGAGGACATTCCTTACGCTTATATTAGTTCCAATGATCCCAATGTCATTGCGGTAGGAGCCTTTGACTATAACGGTTTCAAAGCAGACTACTCGAATTATGGAGACTGGGTAGATATTGCCGCTCCCGGCGGCGATGGCCAAACGGACAGGGATGTGATCTGGAGTACGCTCCCCAAGTCCCTTAATTCTGTCGGTTATGCCGGCTGGGATGAGGACGGAAGCCCCTGGGTGGGAACTTCCATGGCTACGCCCCATGTCAGCGGTGTAGCGGCGCTCATCGTTTCCTACTTCGGCGGCCCCGGCTTTACGGCCGAAAGCGCCAGGGATATCCTGTTCTCCGGACTGGGCGGCACCGTTGGCGGCAGCAAGCCCATCGGCAAAAAGCTGGATGCCCTTGCCTCGTTCCAGTATGGCGTGAAGCATTATCCGGCCGGTGGCGGTTCCTCTACTTCCCAGCCTCCTGTGCTGGAACTGGATAAGTCGGCGGTAACCGTGAAAGCGCATGAGACCGTTGAGGTGGGCTTTACGGCCTACGACCTGGGCGGAAGGACGCTTTCCTTTACCCTGGACGGCGGCTCCAAGGCCATCGACCTGGAGAAGAAGGACGTTCCTTCTGCGCTTATCATCTCGGGATGGAAGGATACCCCCGGCACCTATCAGGCTACCCTGAGGGCGAGTAACGGCGAATCTACCACCGAGGCCAGCCTCACTTATACCATCCTGCCCAACCATGCTCCCGAAGTGATCGGGGAAGCAGGAGATATCTTCATGGAAGGCCAGCAGAAAGTAGGCTCTGTTTCCCTGGATAAGCTTTTCCGCGATGAAGACGGAGAGACGCTTTCCTGCTGGGCCGAGCGTACCTCCGGCGATGCGTGCGTGAATGCCACCATTGACGGAGACCGCGTTCTCATTACGCCCATCGGCTATGGCTGCGCCACCGTCACCGTGACGGCTACGGACTTCCTGGGGGAGGACGCCGAGGTTTCCTTCCGCGTGGCCGTGGTAGATCCCCGGCAACCGCTGCATGTTTCTCCCGAGGTGGCTTCCACGGAGGTTACCATCGGCATAGAAACGGAGGAGATGGTTTCCGTGAAACTGTCCCTGTATGCGTCGACGGGCGGTCTGGTGCTTGAGAAAACGGCCGAAGCCAGCGCCTTCGACCCCATTGTGCTGGATGTCTCCGGGCTGGCTCCGGGCCGGTATACGGCTGTGCTGGAGTACGGCGGACAGAGCCGCCGCGTGCGGGTTATCAAATACTAAAGCAGGTCCTGCTTGAGATTCTCGATATACCGGGCGATTCTTCGGAGTTGGCCCGGTATTGCTATACTCTGGGGGCAGTGGCTCAGGCACTCGCCGCAGGCAATGCAGTGGTCGGCCTGGCGCACGGAGGGGACGGCGCGGTCGTAGCTCACGAGGTATGCCTTTTTGAGTTTGGCGTAATCCTTCTGTTCCTTGCTCTGGGCATAAGTGCCTTCCGTGACAGCGCGGTTGTAGTGCTGGAACGTTCCGGGGATGTCGATGCCCCAGGGACAGGGCATGCAGTACTTGCAGTCGGTGCAGTTCACCAGCGGATACTCCATCATCTGGGTAGCCATCTCTTCCAGGAACACGAGTTCTTCGTCCGTGAGGGGCTTGAAGTGGGTGAATGTCTTGATGTTGTCCACGAGCGGATCCATGTTGGTCATGCCCGACAGGGTGCACAGTACGCGCGGGTAGGTGCCGCAGAAGCGGAAGGCCCAGGAGGCGATGCTCTTCAGGGGCTCGCGCTCTTTCATGTGGCGGGCGATGCTCTCCGGAACATTGGCCAGGCGGCCTCCGAGGAGCGGCTCCATGATTACGATGGGGAGCCCGCGCTTGTCAAGCTCGGCGTACAGGTAATCGGCATTGACGTTGCGGATGCCGTCGGCGTGGGTCCAGTCCACATAGTTCATTTCAATCTGCACGAAGTCCCACACCATTTCGCCGCTGTCGTGCAGTTCCATGAAATAGTCGAACTCGTGCTTGGCGCCGTGGAAGGAAAAGCCCAGGTTGCGGATGCGGCCGGCTTTCTTCTCCTCGAGGAGGAAGGGCAGGAGGCCGTTGTCCACATAGCGCCGGTTGAAGGCGTCCTTGCCGCCGCGGCCAATCGAGTGCAGCAGGTAGTAGTCAAAATAGTCTGTCTTGAGCTGCTCGAAGGAGTCCTTGTACATTTTGATGGATGCCTCGGCCGATGCATCCCCGAAGTTGGACAGCTTGGTGGCAATGTAGTAGCTCTCGCGGGGGTGGCGGCTGAGGGCGATGCCTGCCGCTTTCTCGCTCTGGCCCTGGAGGTAGGCGGGGGAGGTGTCAAAGTAGTTGATGCCGTGCTCGAGGGCATAGTCTACCATTTCGTTCACGGCTTCCTGGTCAATGACGTCCTTGCCGGCGGCGTCCTTCACCATGGGCCAGCGCATGCAGCCAAAGCCGATGAGGGATACCTTGTCCCCGTTTTTCGGGTTCTCGCGGTAAATCATCTGCTCCGGGCCTTCGTCCGCCCCGGCCGGCTGGGTTCCCTTGGGTGCGCAGGCTGCCGTCAGGGCCGCTGCGCCGCTTATCTTGATGAAATCTCTTCTTTTCATGGCTACACGTGTTGATATTTACCGTTAACGGTAATGGCGCTGATGGGCCGCACAGGGCACAGATACTCGCAGGCGCCGCAGCCGGTGCACACTTCCTCGGCAATGGCGGGGATGCGGTTTTCTCCGTAAGCCACCAGTTTGATGGCGCCGGAGGGGCAGGCCTGGGAGCACTTGCCGCAGGCCGATTTCCCGGTGGCCATCAGGCACAGTTCCGGGTTCACCTGTGCGGTTCCTATGTGGTACTGCGTCTTTTCCTCGCGGGTGATCTTTTCGATGGCGCCGGCGGGGCACAGCTCGCTGCAGCGGGTGCACTCCGGACGGCAGAATCCCTTCTCGTAGCTCATCTGCGGCTGCATGAGGTGCTCCAGGTCCGTGGAGGGCCGGAGTACGTTGTTGGGGCATTCGGCTACGCACAGCTGGCAGCCGGTGCAGTGCCGATAGAAGTCTTTGACGCTCCTGGTGCCGGGAGGCGTGAGCGGAACCTCGCGCTCCGGGGCCTGCTTGGGAAGCACGCGGGCAAAGCCGCCGTCAGTCTTCTTGGCTATCTCCTGTGCGCGCGCTTCGACGCCCTTGAGGGCCGCGGCGCCAAGGGCTACCGCCGTTCCGGTCATGAAGGCGCGGCGGCCGTTATCGGCCTTCTTGTCATTCTGAGCCGAAGGCGAAGAATCTTTCTTCCACGCAAACTTATATTTGAGCGCATCGAATTTGCACGCCCCGATGCAGTTGAAGCAGTCCACGCAGCGGGAATAGTCAATCTGGGCCGATTCTTTGCCGATGGCAATGCAGGAGGCCTTGCAGTGATGCTCGCAGGCCTTGCAGTGCTTGCACTTTTCGGTGTCGATTACCGGGCGGAACATGGCAAAGCGGGAGAAGAAACTGAGGGTGGTGCCTACGGGGCAGATGTCGTTGCAGTAGGTGCGGCCGCCGCGGAAGGCGAGGGCGATGATAATGCCAAGCGTTACGAGGGCTATGATGAAGGTGGGAAGGCTGCGCATCCACACTTCCTTTTCATAGAAGGCATAGGAACCCACCCTCTCGGCGATGAGGGCCAGGAGGTTGTTGCCCCAGAGGTAGATGGGCTGTAGCAGTTCCTGCACCATGCGGCCGTAGGCGCTGTAGGGGGCCAGAAAGGCGACTGCTGCCTGAATGCCGGCTACAAGGCATATGACAAACAGCACCCATACGCCGTATCGCAGCCAGGGAAGTTCCTTCTTGTGATGGTACGGCTGTTTCTTTCCCCGGGTGCCCAGGTGCGAAACGACATCCTGGAACACGCCCAGCGGGCAAATGATGGAACAGTACACGCGGCCGAACACGAGGGTCAGGAGCACTAGGCCCACGATGACGCCCACATTGAGCGCCATAACAGCTGGCAGGAACTGGATTTTGGCCATCCAGCCCAGATAGTGATGCAGCACGCCGGTAAAATCTAGAAGGAGAAGCGTAATCCCCAGCCAGAAAACCACGGCCAGTGCCACTCTAAGTTTTTTGAGCATAATCAAAAGAGAATTGATATTTTACAAACATACAAATAATTTCGCAAACAACGCACTTTTGGCCCTTTTTCGCGTTATAGGTGCTCCATCGGCCACCCCTATAACGCGTTTTCCCGGCAAAAACGCGTTACTCGTCCGGGGGAGGACGCCGGCAATTGGCAGCAAGGCGTCGGAAACATGGTTGTCACCGTATGAGAGAACAAAAAAATTACTATCTTTGCAAATACGCAAATCAGATCATTTATGTTACCTCAAGCCAAAGAAATCGTTGACGCCCAGGCTGCCAAGATGCAGGGCGCAGTGGAATATCTGGAAGAAGACCTCAAGAACTACCGTGTCGGCAAGGCTTCCCCCACCATCCTCAATCCTGTTGTAGTAGACTACTATGGAACGCCCACTCCCATCAACCAGGTAGCTTCCGTTACCACGCCGGATGCCAAGACCATCGCCATCCAGCCTTGGGAGCGCTCCCTCATCGCCAAGATCGAGAAGGCTATCCTGGATGCCAACGTTGGCCTCACCCCTTCCAACAACGGAGAGATTATCCGCTGCATGGTTCCCCCGCTCACGGAGGAGCGCCGCAAGGAACTCATCAAGAAGGCCAAGGCTCAGGGCGAGACTTCCAAGGTAACCATCCGCAACGCCCGCCGTGACGGTATCGAACTCCTCAAGAAGGCCCAGAAGAACGACGGCCTCTCCGAGGACGGCGAGAAGGAAGGCGAGGACGAGCTCCAGAAGGTCACGGACAAGTACGTAAAGAAGGTGGACGAACTCATCGCCGCCAAGGAGAAGGATATTCTCACCGTTTAAGGCCCTTTCGCATGCGCGTCGCCATACAAGGATTCAAGGGCTGCTTTCACGAACAGGCAGCCCGTCTTTTTTATGATGCACCCCTGGATATCCTGGAATGCAATACCTTCGAGGACCTGTACCGGGCTCTGGATGAAGGCAAGGCAGACGCTGCTGTGATGGCTATCGAGAATACCGTGAGCGGAGGACTGCTTCACAACTTTGAGCTGCTCCGCACCCGTAATCGCAAAGTGAAGGGGGAGGTTTACATCCAGATCGGCCAGAACCTGATGGCCCTTCCGGGACAGCGCCTCCAGGACATCCGCGAAGTGCGCACGCACTACATGGCCATCAACCAGACACGTCCCTGGTTCGAGGCCAACGCCCCCTGGATCCGTCTCATCGAGAGCGAAGACACCGCCAAGAGCGCCCGTGACATTGCCCTCGGCGGAGAAAAGGGCGTGGGTGCCGTGGCCGGAGAACTGGCCGCACAGCTCTACGGGCTGGACATTCTGGCTCCGCACATTGAGACTTACAGGCAAAACTTCACCCGCTTCCTTGTTATTGACGAGGGACTCAAGGTTCCCGAAAAGGAGATAGACAAGGCGCTTCTGTGCTTTACGCTGCCGCACAAACCCGGTTCGCTGGCCCAGATCCTCACCATCCTGTCTTTCTACGAGATGAATCTCACGCGTATCCAGTCGCTGCCCATTCCCGGCAGGCAGTGGCAGTATTTCTTCTATGCCGACATCAAGTTTTCTTCCCCGGAGCGCTATCGCCAGGCCCTTTCGGCCGTGCGGCCGCTCATCGAAGACTTACATATTTTAGGTGAATATAAATCTGCATTATGATCATCGAACCAGCAAAACGAACGCTCTCCGTCAAGGAGTATTACTTCTCCATCAAGAACAAGGAAATCGCTCGCCTTTCCGCAGAGCGTGTGGCCAAGGGTGAAGATCCTGTGATTAATCTGGGCATCGGCTCTCCCGACGGCTCTCCTTCTCCCGAGGCCATTGAGGCCCTGGCCCAGTGCGCGCACCGCACCGGTGTACACGGCTATCAGAGCTATGTGGGCATCCCCGAACTCCGTCATGCCATTGCCGCCTGGTACGAGCGCTGGTATGGCGTGCAGCTGGACCCCGCCAGCGAGATCCAGCCGCTCATGGGTTCCAAGGAAGGCATCCTGCTTCTCTCCCTCACGTTCCTCAACAAGGGTGACAAAGTGCTTGTTCCCAACCCGGGCTATCCCACCTACACATCGGCCACCCTCATGTGCGAAGCGGAGGTAGTGAAGTACGACCTTCTGGAAGAGAACGGCTGGTACCCCGACTTCGACCAGCTGGAGTCCATGGACCTCAGCGGGGTCAAGCTCATGTGGGCCAACTATCCCAACATGCCCACCGGAGCACCTGCACGCAGGGATGTATTCGAGAAGCTGGTAGCCTTCGCCCGCAAGCACGGCATCCT
>DGHE01000168.1:0-8013 GCA_002392525.1 Bacteroidales bacterium UBA3856
CCGAAATTATAGCCGGCGATGGGCTGCATGCCCTGGTTGAATCCCATCACGATCATCACGAAGAGGAAACTGATGCGGTTCACGATGCCATACGCGCCGATGGACAGGTCTCCGCCCCACTTGACCAGTTGCTGGTTGATGAACAGCACCACAATGCAACTGGCAAGGTTCATCAGGAACGGCCCCATGCCGATGGCCAGGGAGTCTTTGGCGATCTTCCAATCGACCCGCAGCATTTTCCAGGAACGGGGAAGGTGCAGGAAGCGCTCAGGGTTGAGGAAATACCGGAAGGTGTAGCCTAGCGCCATGCACTGGCACAGGACGGTGGCCAGCGCGGCGCCCTGGATGCCCATGCCCAGCGTGAAGATGAAAATGGGATCCAGGATGGCGTTGGACGTTACCGTGAACAGGGTGAGCCCCATGGCCAGTTTGGGATTGCCGGACGAGCGGATGATGGCGTTCATCCCGAAATACAGGTGCGTGACGGCGTTCCCGATGGCGATGATGGTCATGTAGTCCCGGGCGTAGGGGAGGGTGGCGTCCGATGCGCCGAAAAAGCGCAGGATGGGATCCATCCACAGCAGCATGACGGCGGTGAAAATCACGCCCGTGATGATATTCAGGGTGACATCGTTGCACAGGACCTTCCCGGCCACCCGGTAGTTCTTCTGTCCCAGCAGGACGGAGATCATGGTGGCGGCGCCCACGCCTACCAGCGTGCCGAAAGCCGTGGAGATATTCATCAGGGGGAAGGTGACGGCGAGGCCGGCGATGGAAAGGGAGCCCACATCGGCAATATGGCCGATGTACACGCTGTCCACCATATTGTACAGCGAAGAAGCCGTCATGGCGATGATGCCGGGGACGGCATATTGCCGGATCAGCGAGCCGATGGGCTTGGTCCCGAGCTCTGCAGGTACGGAAGTCCCTGCCATGATTACAGAAGTTCTATCTCAAACAGGAGCGGAGAGTAGGGAGGGATGCTCAGGCCGCTTCCTTTGCTGGTGTAGCCCAGGGAGGAGACAAACAGTACGACGCCCTTCTGGCCCAGCCAGTGCATCTGGGAGATACCGGCCGAGAAGCCGTCGATCATGGAACTGTCGTTCAGCCTCATCTCCGTGAAGTTGGTGGCGATGGTCAGATTGGCGGTGGTATAGGTTTTGGCGTCGTCGTAGATACCGGCATCCTTGGCCACCCTTTCCCGGGTGGTGTCAAAAACCTGCCCGTTCAGGAGCTTTCCGGTATAGTTGACCCGGATGGTGGTGTCGGCCGGGAATTTGTCTTCGGCTTTGAAGGCCGAACTGTCGGTGAGGAAATAAAAAGTGCCGTCGGCCTCTTCTCCGGATTTGTAGGCTATCGGCTTGATGCCCTCTCCGTAGTGACGGCGGATGAAGCGGGCCAGGCTGTCCTTTTCCATCTGTTCAATGTCGTTGACCTGCCCGCCGAGGGTAACGGTATATTCCAGGGCGCTCGACTGCGTGCCGTTTGCCAGATATTCATTGTAGGTATTATAGCGGCTGGTGGTGAGCAGGCAGGCCGGAATGATGGCCTTCCGCGTTCCGCCTTCCCGCATTCCCTGCAGAAGGGCGTCCACTCCCGCATAACTGAGTCCCTCTCCCGTCTGCACGAAGCGGTGCCCGTAGTAATTCCCCATGGCGTAAGTGCCCAGTTGCTGGGCCAGTTTCTCTTCCTGCGTGGAGGAGATGGTGCCGTCCAGGCCGCGGATGGTGGTGGTGGCATAGGTGTACAGGGAATCCTGGCTCCAGACCTTGCCGGTGCCGGGCGTGTCCTCGAGCACATAGATGCCATATTCATTGGGCGTGACGAAGGGGTAGAACTTCTCAATGAACTTCTCCATATACTTCTGGGCCTTTTCTCCGGTGGTGAGGGTCGTTTCCTTTGCACAGCCTGCCATCAGGAGACCGGCGAGAAGGGCAAGCGGGATTCTTTTGAGCATGTTATTTCTCATTGTCTAATATATTCTCGATCCAAAATTGATATGCCAGGGCACTTCTTGCAGGAATCGTGCCCCGTTCTGCATTTCCGAAGCCAAATTCTCCGGTAAACAGGATTACGCACTCGTCAAACTCCTGCACGCCCTGCAGCCCGTCGTACAGGCCGCTCACGATGGTTTTGTCCAGGGTGAGGGTGTCCAACTTGTAACGAAGCGTGTCGGAAAGGTTCCAGTCGGCCATTTCGGCAATGGACTTCACATTGGTGGCGATGAGGTTGCCGACGCTGATGGAGGAACTGGTCAGGGTGTAACAGGCATAGTAGAGCGCCACTTTTCCGCCCGCCTGGAGGGAGTCCCGCTCTCCGAAGACGCGGTCCAGCGTGTCGTGGAGGGTGAGGCGGAAGGCGTTGCCGTTGCGGACCAGGGTGGCGTTCGTATCGGCCTTCATCTGGGCGGTGATGAAGCCCTCGATGTAGGTGGCCTGCTTGTCGTAGGTGGCCTTGAGCGACGCCTTCGAACAGGCGCCCAGCCCGGCCAGGACAACAGCGGCGGTCAATATGACGGTGCCTTTTTTCATTTCAGGAAATCTTTGAGCGCATTTTCAACAAAAGTGGCGGCCTCCTGCGGGGAGGCGATATCCGGGCCGATGAACAGTTTCCCCCCGGAGGCGTTCTCGTGCCCGCCGCCGTGGAAGTAACGCTGCGCCAGGGCCTGGGCCGACGTGCCCTTCCTGGAGCGGATGGAGACGCGGAAATGCCCCTCGTCTTCCTTCAGGAGCAGGCTCAGGCGGACGGCTCCGATGGTGAGCGGGACGTTCACGAGGCCTTCGGACTCTCCTTCGCGGAGGTCGAAGCGGCGCTGGATGTCCCGGGTGAGAATCATGTAGGCGCCGCCGCCGGGCAGGAGCCGGAGCCCTTCATACTGCATGTACCCCATGAGCCGGACCCGGTTTTCGCGGTAACTGCTGTAGATTTTCTGCAGGAGGGCGTCCCGGTCCACGCCGGCGGCGATCAGTTCCGACGCCATCCGGAAGGTGGAAGGATACACGGAGTTGGCAAAGTTGTTGGTGTCCGTGGTCATGCCGGTCATCAGCGCTGCGCCGATACCCCCTGCCCACATCGCCGAAGGCCCTGTCCCTCCGGGGGCTAAAAAACAGGCCGATGCCCCCGGAGGGACAGGGGCCTTCGGCTCTCCGGCGCACATTCCCTCTGTCTCCTTCTCTGTCAGGGCTTTGAGGAGCCAGTAGACGACCTCCGAGGCGGAGGAGATATCGGGAGTGGAGAAGACGAGACCGAAGCTTGGGGTGTCGGGGTTCAGGTGATGGTCCATGATGACCTTGGGGGCGCTGGACGCCGTCAGGAAGGGCTCCAGGGCTTCTGTCCGGATGAAGGCATTGGCATCGGCCAGAATGATGAGGTCGGCCCTGGCGATGCGGGATTCTGCCTCTGCGGGAGCGGCGTCGTGGAAGAGGAAGGGGATTCCTTCCGGGAGGATGAAGCGGAGGTTGTCGGGAGGGGTGTCGGGTAGGACGACGGCGACGTCTTTTCCCATGCCGCGCAGGTACAGTGCCAGGCCGGAAGCGGCGCCCAGGGCGTCTCCGTCCGGGTGCGTGTGGGCCACGATGACCGGATGGCGGGCACTGGCCAACCACCTTTTCAGGGTGACGATATCTTCTTGATGGATGAAGTCCATGACACTGCTGTTTCCGGTGGCAAATTTACAAAAGATTATTGCTTTTGAGAAATGATTTTGTTAACTTTGTCGGAACTTTTGGAAATTATAAAACACTAGAATAATGAACAAATCTGTCAAAATTGCTTGCGAGGTTGTTCTCGGAGCCCTGATTGTCCTGCTCGTCTGGCTCACTGTGAAGAGTGTCCAGAAACCCGTACAGTTCAACAAGGAGGTCGCCGCCCGTTCCCAGGTGGCTATCCAGCGCCTCAAGGATATCCGTACCCTTCAGGAGGCTTACAAGAGCGTGAACGGTCGTTTCTCTTCAACTGTGGACACCCTCAAGCTGTTCTATGAGACCGGCAAGATGGACATCGTAATGCAGATCGGCTCCCTGGATGACTCCCTCGCCGTGGCCAACACCGAGGCCATCAAGAAGGCCAACAAGAAGCTCAAACCCGCAGAGATGACTGCCAAGCTGGCTGCCGCTTACGCCGCCGGCCAGAAGGTTGTGTTCTCTACCGTCACTGAGGTTCCCGTACGCGATACCCTGTTCGCCAGCCGCAAGGACTTCTGCGTGGACTCCCTCGCCTTCATCCCGTTCTCCGGTGGTCAGAAGACCCAGATGGAAGCTACCGTCAAGACTGTATCCGGTGTTCAGGTTCCTCTGTTTGAGGCCCGCATGCCTTACAGGGCTCTCTGCAAGGGCCTGGACAACCAGCTCCGCATCAATCTGGATGCCGAGCGCAAGGACCAGAACAAGTACGAAGGCCTGCAGGTGGGCAGCATCACTGCTCCCAACAACAACGCCGGTAACTGGGAATAGTCCGTATGGACCAGTCCACTATATCATCTAAAGAAATATCCATTCAAGTCTCCTTGAGTGGATTTTCTTTTAATGGCTCGCCCTGGTATCCCGCAGAGCGCGTCTTTACCATGCCGGAACTTCAGCGCCGGTATGAAAAAGTGGAGATTTCCCTCCTTACTCCCAAGGTGGCGCTGGTGCCGGATGCTTTCCTGGAACCGTCCAGAGCCCGTCAGGCCCTCTCCGAGGTTGTTTCCCTCCGGGATACGGACCAGGTGGAAACCGTGGCCGTTCCTTCGCTGGGCGCTACGCTGGTGTACTCCAATTCGCTGGACGAATCCCTCTCCCGGGTGCTGTCCCAGACGGTGCTCAACACTGCCGGCGAGCCGTCCCGGGTGCTGCCGGAGATGTACTATCTCTTGAGGCAACTGGGCTCTCTCCCGGACTACAACAAAATTGTGGCCTCCTGGCACAGCGGTTACCTGCATCTGGTGATCGGCCAGGGCAGGAGCCTGTGCCTGGCCAATGTCTACGAAGCCCCGGATTTCACTACGGCCCAGTACTTCCTTTTCCTGGGGCTCAAGAAGCTGCAGCTCAATCCGGAGGTGTCCACCGTGTGTTTCCGTACCCCGCTGGACCTGGATTCCGAGATGTCGCTGTATCGATATTTTAAATCGGTGGTGCAGCTATGAGAATCATTGGAGGAAAACTGAAGGGCAAGAGCTTCATGCCCCCGGCCGGCTACAAGGCACGTCCCACCACGGACTTTGCCAAGGAAGGCCTGTTCAATATCCTGGACAACGAATACGAGTTCGAGGACCTCAAGGTGCTGGATCTCTTCGGTGGTACAGGCTCCATTGCCTTTGAGTTTGCCTCCAGGGGCGCTTCCCGTGTCTACTGCGTGGAAATGGCCCGGGAGAATGCCTCTTTTATCAAGACCGAGGCGGCCCGTCTGGGCCTTCCCAACGTAACCATGGTGCGGGACAATGTCTTCGACTTCCTGCCCATCTGCCACGAGAAATTCGATATCATCTTTGCCGATCCGCCCTATGCCCTGGAGGGCCTTGCGGGCATTCCGGATATCATCTTTTCCTTGAACCTTCTGCACCCCGGCTGCTATTTTATTTTGGAGCATGGAGATGAGCATTCTTTCCAGAACCACCCGCGTTTTGTGAAGGAGAAAAGTTACGGAAGGGTTCATTTTAGCTTTTTTGAATCATGATCTCGTTTCTTATCAGCATTGTAGCCCTTGTTCTGGGCTATTTTGTTTATGGCGCGTTTGTAGACCGCGTCTTCGGCCCCGATCCCCATCGGCCCACCCCGGCCATCTCCAAGGCCGACGGCGTGGACTTCATTGCCATGCCCAGCTGGAAGGTGTACATGATCCAGTTTCTCAATATTGCGGGAACGGGCCCCATCTTCGGCGCCATCATGGGTGCCAAGTTCGGCCCGGCCAGCTACCTCTGGATTGTGCTGGGCTGCATCTTCGCGGGTGCCGTCCACGACTACATGTGCGGCATGCTCTCCGTGCGTCATGGGGGTGCCGGCTTCCCGGAACTGGTGGGAGACTACCTGGGACAGCGTACCAAAAAGGTGATGCTGGTGTTCAGCATCGTGCTGCTTCTTCTGGTGGGAACGGTTTTCGTCTACAGCCCGGCCCTTATCCTCGGAGACATCGCCGGTGACGGCTCCCGCGGGTCCATCATGCTGTGGGTGGGTATTATCTTTATATATTATGTAGTAGCGACGCTTCTGCCCATCGACAAGCTCATCGGCCGGGTGTATCCGCTCTTCGCGGTGGCCCTTCTCTTTATGGCGACCGCCCTCATGGTGTGCCTGTTTGTGAAGTGGCCCTCGCTGCCGGAGATCTGGGACGGCCTGGGCGGCTGGTCGGAGCAGGCCGGCCTCAAGGACCAGCCCATCTTCCCGTGCCTTTTCATTACCATTGCGTGCGGCGCCATTTCCGGCTTCCACGCCACGCAGAGCCCGCTCATGGCCCGTTGTATCCGTAATGAGAAAATGGGCAGGCCCGTGTTCTATGGCTCCATGATTACGGAGGGCCTGGTGGCTCTTATCTGGGCGGCGGTGAGCTCCTGGTTCTTCTTCGACGGCGGCGCGGCTGCCGTGGGCTCGGACCTTTCGGCCGCGGCCCCCACGGTGGTGACCAAGGTCTCCGAGAACTGGCTGGGCCTTCTGGGCGGCATCCTTGCCATCCTGGGCGTGGTGGCGGCTCCCATCACTTCCGGTGATACGGCATTCCGCAGTGCGCGCCTCATCATCGCCGACTTCCTGCATCTGGAGCAGCGGGTCATCGGCAAGCGTCTTGCGGTGGCCATCCCCCTGTTTGCGGGATCGGCCCTCCTCCTGTGGTATAACATTGCCGATGCAAACGGCTTCAACACCATCTGGCGGTACTTCGGCTGGAGCAACCAGACCCTCGCGGTGTTCATGCTCTGGACGGCAACGGTGTACCTTTGCCGGCGGCGGTCATCGGCCCACTATCTCATGACGCTCCTGCCTGCGCTCCTCATGACGTCCGTCTGCGTCACCTTCATCCTCATTGACAAGACTGGCTTCCGGCTGCCCCAGACGTGGGCTCCCTGGATTGGCCTCGCCACCTTTGCCGTCGCCCTTGCGCTGTTCGTGCTCTGGCGCCGCCGCGTCGCTCCTTCGCAACGCATTGATTCTGAGTAGCTTCTCTTTTTCTCTTTAGGCTGCTCTGCCTAAAGAGAAAAACTTATAACATTGATAACCAATTAATTAGACAACTAGCGATGTTGGACAAAGAGAGAGGGCTTTACGTAGCCCATAGCCCCAGCGGCCCCATTTCCATCACGGGCAGGATGGCCTGCCGTCACGGACTCATCGCCGGCGCCACCGGTACCGGTAAAACGGTTACGCTGCAGGTGCTGGCCGAGACTTTTTGTGAGGCGGGCGTTCCCTGCTTCATGGCCGATATGAAGGGAGACCTCAGCGGCATCTCTCAGGCGGGCCGTCTTACCGGGTTCATCGAGAAACGCATGCCGGAGTTCGGCATTGAGAATCCTCAGTTCCATGGCTGCCCGGTGCGCTTTTTCGACGTCTTCGGGGAGCAGGGACATCCCCTTCGCAGCACCATCTCCCGCATGGGCCCCGAGATGCTGGGCCGCCTGATGGAGCTGAACGAAACCCAGACCGGCGTTCTCAATATCGTTTTCAGGATTGCCGATGACAACGGTCTCCTCCTCATTGACCTCAAGGACCTTCGAGCAATGCTCAATTTCGTGGGGCAGAACGCCGCGGAATACACCACGCAGTACGGCAATGTGACGCAGGCCAGCGTGGGCGCCATCCAGCGCGCCCTGCTCGCACTGGAAAGCCAGGGAGCCGACAAATTCTTCGGCGAGCCCGATTTCGACATCTACGACCTACTGCAGTGCGAGGCCGGAAAGGGCATCATGAACGTGCTGGCGGCCGATAAACTCATGCTCCAGCCCAAGCTCTATTCCACCTTCCTGCTGTGGCTGCTTTCAGAGCTCTACGCCACGCTGCCCGAAGTGGGGGAGATGGACCTTCCCAAACTGGTGTTCTTCTTCGACGAGGC
>DGHE01000168.1:8104-9197 GCA_002392525.1 Bacteroidales bacterium UBA3856
CTCACCGACAAAATCGAGCAGGTCATCCGCCTCATCCGTTCCAAGGGCGTGGGCATCTACTTCATCACGCAGAGCCCGGCCGATATCCCCGTGAACATCCTGGGCCAGCTGGGAAACCGCGTGCAGCATGCGCTCCGGGCCTATACCCCGCAGGACCAGAAAGCCGTGAAGGTGGCGGCCGATACCTTCCGTCCCAACCCGGCCTTCAAGACGTACGAGACGCTCCTGGAGCTGGGAACCGGAGAGGCGCTCGTCTCCTTCCTGGACGAGAAGGGCACCCCCGCCATGGTGGAGCGCGCCAGGATTCTCTTCCCGCTGTCGCAGATCGGGGCCATCACTCCGGAGGAGCGGGCCGATATCATTCGCCGCAGCCGCCTTTTTGGCCGATACGACCATCCCATTGACCGCGAGAGCGCCTACGAACTCATAACGAAGGCCACCGAGGAGGCCGAACGGCAGAAAGCCGAGCTGGAAGCCGCCGCTGAGGCTGAGAAAGAAGCGGCCCGGGCCCAGAAGGAGGCAGCCAAGGCCAAAAAGAAGCCGGGCCTCGCCTCCAAAGTGCTCCGGAGCGTCCTCACGGCCGTAACAGGCGTTGCCGCCGCAGCGGCCGCCGATGCCGTTTCCTCCAAGATAACCGGTAAGAAAACCGCTTCCCGCACCACTACGGGCGAGAAGATGGTAAAGCGCGCCACCAAGAGCGCTACCACCACCCTTACGCGTGAACTCACGCGCAGTATTCTGGGGAATCTGGTGAAATAGATTAGCGCTACAAACCCTTCTGCTTGGCCTCGTCCCAGATGGCATCCATCTGCTCCAGGGTCAGGTCCTTGAACGGGACGCCCTTGCGGAGCGTCTGTTCTTCCAGGTAAGTGAAGCGGCGGCGGAACTTCTCGGAGGAGCGGTTGAGGGCGGCTTCGGGGTCTACGCCGTAGAGGCGGGCGGCGTTGATGACCGAGAAAAGAAGGTCTCCAAACTCCATTTCCAGATGGGTTTCATCGGCCTCTTTGGAAGCCTCGGTGACTTCTCCCACCTCCTCCTGCACCTTGGCCCACACGTCTTCCTTCTTGGCCCAGTCAAAACCGCAGCCGCGGGC
>DGHE01000039.1 GCA_002392525.1 Bacteroidales bacterium UBA3856
GCAAAAGTCTTAGAATACCCACCGTATCCGGCGTCCCTTGCTTCGCGCGGGACTTGTCTCCGGCGGGCCCCTCCCCCTCCCCTTGCGCGGGGGTGCGCAAGCCCCCGGGAGGGTCTCCCTCCTCCGCAGTACCGCTGAAGCTGCCTTTTTTGATTTCAGTGTGGCTATTCCCTATTTGCCGCTGCAGGTGGAAAGACGAAACGTAGCAGGTGGAAGCACAAACCTTATCGTTCAATTGCCTCAACGGGTAAGCATACAACCACTTATTTGCCGTAACTTCAGAGAATGCGACAGAAATGTTTGTTATATTAAACATTATTGCCTATTTTTGCATATCTTATAAAACAATTATGGGAAAGAACACGTTTGGCAAGACTATGCCAAGGACACTGTGTGAGAACCTAAGGACCATGGGTGAGCAAATTATGCTGGCGCGTAAGCGCAGGCATCTGTCCATGCAGGATATCGCGGACAGGGCAACCGTGACACGGCTGACTGTCTCGAAGGTCGAGCACGGGGACCCTACGGTCTCCATGGGCATCTACGCGCGCGTGCTCTTTGCCCTGAACCTGGAAAAGGACATCACCCTTCTCGCCGCCGACGATGCCCTCGGAAGACAAATTCAGGATGCCGAACTGCTCAAGTGATGAAAAAGATAGAAGTATACGCGGATTTTGACTTCCTTCCTGCTCCAGTTGAGATAGGAACGCTTGGCTATGAGAGAGTCCGGGGAAAAGACCATTTCGTCTTTGAGTACTCCCTCTCATGGCTTCGGCAGAATGGAGGCCTTGTTCTGAGCGGAGACCTCATGAACGTGCCTTCGTTGCAGTATCCGAGAGGCGGGGGCAGCGTGTTCGGCTTTGTCAAGGACTCTTTCCCGGACAGGTGGGGACGACTGCTTCTTGACCGCAGGGAACGGCTGATGGCCCAGGAGGAGGGAAGAGCCATACGGACTCTCTCCGATTACGACTACCTCACCGGCATAGAGGATTTCACACGCATGGGAGGCCTTCGTTACAAGGAAAGCGGTGGCGGCGATTACATATGTACCGGTGACAGATTCTCAGTACCTCCCATTGAAAGTCTCCGCGAGCTGTGTGAGGCATGCCAGGAGATCGAGGCGGCGGAGGGCCGCAACGAGCTGCCGCAGAGGCGCTGGCTAGACCAGCTCATCGACCCGGGATCCTCGCTCGGAGGAGCCAGGCCCAAGGCGAACGTGGTGGATTCGGACGGCAGGCTTCATGTGGCCAAGTTCCCCTCGAAAAAGGATCTTGAGAACACGGAACTGATAGAGCACTTTTCCCATCGGCTCGCAGCCAAAGCCGGTATCAATGTGGCAAGGACACGGACCATCAGGATATCAAAGGACCGCGACCTGCTTCTGTCCGAGCGTTTCGACAGGACGGCTGAGGGGAGGCGCATCCATTTCGCTTCGGCCATGTCCCTGCTCGGCCTTGACGACGGGGCCGGAAGCGCCACGGGGAACGGCTATCTGGATATTGTCGAGTTCATCCTGCAGGCTTGCTGTGATGTACAGAAGAACCTCAGGGAGCTTTACCGGAGGGTGGCCTTCAACATTGCCTTCGGAAACACCGATGACCATTTCCGCAACCACGGCTTCCTGCTTACGGCAAAAGGATGGACCCTCTCGCCGGCTTACGACATCAACCCCGGGAACAGGACCAGCCAGTGCCTGCTGATTGATTCATACACGGAGCGTTCGGACATAGACGCCCTGCTCGCCGCGAGCGAAAACTACCTGCTCGAAAGACGGGATGCCTCGGAGATCATAGAAGAGGTCCGTGATGCAGTCAGGGACTGGCGAAAGCTCGCAGAGCAGATGCAGATTCCTCTCAAAACGCTCGCTCCATTCTCCACTCGGTGGAAATGATAGGCATGCCATCCATTGGCCTACCAGTCCCCGTAATCCGGAAATAAATGATTATCAATACATTACAAGAATTCTCCCCGGTCGAAACGCCGGGGAGAATTTTTGTTTCTTATTGTCTTTCAATTAGTTACACATCACGGAGAAATGTGACTAGAAAGCCGCTTATTCGTGCTTAGCCAAACGTTCCCAGGCCAGCTGTTCCCACTTGGTGCCCGGACGGCCGTAATTGGCATAGGGATAGATGGAGATACCTCCGCGGGGGGTGAAGAGGCCCGTCACTTCAATGTACTTGGGGTCCATGAGCTTCACAAGATCCTTCATGATGGTGTTTACACAGTCCTCATGGAAGTCTCCGTGACTGCGAAAGCTGAACAGATACAGCTTAAGGGATTTGGATTCCACCATCTTCACGTCCGGAACGTAGGAGATACGGATCTCGGCAAAATCCGGCTGGCCCGTGATGGGGCACAGGGTGGTGAATTCCGGGCAATTGAAACGCACCCAGTAATCATTTTCCTGGTGCTGGTTCACGAAGGTCTCCAGTACCTCGGGGGCGTAGTTCTGGCTGTATTCGGTGTGATGGCCCAGGGCCTTCAGTTCTTCGGGATTGCGTGCCATACGATTATTCCTCCCCTGCTTCTTTAAGACGCTCCGCGTTTTCTGCAATCTGGAGCTGGTCGATGCACTCCTGGATGTCTCCGTCCATGAACACGGGCAGGTTGTACATGCTCCAGCCAATGCGGTGGTCGGTTACACGGCCCTGCGGGTAGTTGTAGGTGCGGATCTTGGCGCTGCGGTCTCCGGTAGACACCATGGTCTTGCGCTTGGCGGCGATGCCGTCCAGGTACTTCTGGTGTTCCATATTGTACAGACGGGTACGGAGTTCCTCCATGGCGCGGTCCAGGTTCTTGAGCTGGGAACGTTCCTCCTGACACTGCACCACAATGCCGGAAGGAATGTGGGTAAGGCGCACGGCAGAGTACGTAGTGTTCACGCCCTGTCCACCGGGGCCCGATGCGCAGAAGAGGTCCTTGCGGATATCGGCAGGGTTAAGTTCGATGTCGAACTCGCCGGCCTCAGGAAACACGGCCACAGAGGCGGCCGATGTCTGGATACGGCCCTGCGTCTCTGTCTGGGGCACGCGCTGCACGCGGTGCACGCCGGACTCGTACTTCATGATGCCGTACACGCCGTCGGTGTTGGAAGAAAGCTTGAACACAATTTGCTTGTAGCCGCCGGCCGTACCGGGAGCCTGATCGGAGATTTCCAGCTTCCAGCCCCTTCTTTCGGCAAAGTGCTGGTACATACGGAACAAGTCTCCGGCAAAGATGGCGGCTTCGTCGCCGCCGGTACCGCCACGGATTTCCACCATGGCGTTCTTGCTGTCATCGGGGTCTGCGGGAATGAGGAGGAGCTTGATCTGCTGCTCCATCTCCGGAAGTTTGGGCTCAATCTCCGCAATCTCGTCCTTGGCCATTTCCTTGAGGTCCTCATCCTTTTCGTTCATGAGGATATCTTTGGCCTGAGCCAACTCTTCCACCAGCCTCTTGTACTCGAGACCGGCAGCAATGATGGGCTGCAGCTCCTTATAATCCTTATTGAGCTGGACGAACTTCTTCATGTCCCCGATCACCTCAGGATCGGCCAATTGTTCTTCCAGCTTCTTATATTTGTCCTGCAAACTGAGGACTTTCTCCAGCAACGTATTCTCTGCCATAATGCAATTTGTGTTTAAGCCTGCAAAGATACGAAAAAATTCTGTCTTCTCCCAAACCGCTCAAACGCAGCCCGTTCCAGCGCCTCCCGGTCGTCGGGGTGGGCGATGCTGGTGAGCAGCCGTGCCCGTTCCTGCAGGGACTTGCCGTACAGGTTTACTGCGCCGTACTCCGTTACAACCCACTGGACATCGGCCCGGGGGGTGACGACGCCCGCACCGGGACGGAGCGTGGGGACAATCTTGGCGCCGCCGTGCGAGGTGCGGGAAGCCATGGCGATGATGGCTTTGCCGCCATGCGAGAGCTTGGCCCCGCGCACGAAGTCCAGCTGACCGCCGGTTCCGGAATAGATGCGTGTGCCGATGGAATCGGCACAAACCTGTCCGGTAAGGTCTATCTCGGTGGCCGAGTTGATGGACACCACCTGCGGGTTGCGGGAAATGATGCGGGGATCGTTGGTATAGGCGATTTCCCGCATGAGGACGGCGGGATTGTGGCCGATGAAGTTATAGACGTCGTTTGAACCCAGGAGGAACGACGCTACCACCTTGCCGCGGTCGATGGCTTTGAGCGAGCCGTCAATGACACCTCTTCGGATGAGGTCCAGGGCACCATCGGCAAACATCTCCGTGTGAAGGCCCAGGTGGCGGTGGTCCCTGAGCGAGGCGCACACGGCGTTGGGCAGCGAGCCAATTCCCATCTGCAGGCAGGCGCCGTCCGGGACAAGCTCCGCGCAGCACCGGCCAATGGCTAAATCGGTCATGGAGGGCTCCACGTACTCTTTGGTGATGAGGGGCCTGTCGTCCTTGACAAGGGCCGTGAAGCGTTCTATCGGGATGAGGTCTCCGTAGGCAAAGGGGACGTTGGGATTCACCACGGCAATTCGCTCGCGGGCTACCTCCAGGGCGGCTATCGAGCAGTCTACGGAGGTGCCAAGGGATACCATTCCGTCTACGGGTTCCGACACCTGCACCATGGCTACGTGGCAGGGAAGGGCGCCGCTGCGGTACATAGCCTGCGACTCGTAAAGGTGGGCCGGGAGGTAATCGGCTATTCCCATCTGGACGCTGCCGCGAAGGTTGGGGCCCACAAAAAAGCCCTGGTCCAGGAAGGTTCCGGCATATTCGGCGCTGCCATAAGGGGCAGGGCCTTCGGTATGAAAGTGGTGAAAATGAATGTCTTTTAGTTCGGCGGCACGGCGACAAAGGGCCTCAATGAGAATATGCGGCACGCTGGCAATGCTGGAGAGGTGGATGTGGTCTCCACTTTTGACTGCTTTTACGGCGTCGCTGGCCGATATGTAGGTTAGTTTTGGCATATCACACAAAGATAGTGTTTTTTGTTGTATCTTTGTGCTCCAAACTTATTTTCTATGCACACACGTGAAGAAAAACTGGAAGCCTTTGGCCGGCTTCTCGACATTATGGACGCGCTCCGGGAGAAATGCCCCTGGAATGCAGAGCAGACGTTTGAATCCATCCGTCGTCTTACGGAGGAGGAAGTCTATGAACTGAGCGACTCCATCCTGGAGGGAGACCGTCAGGCCACGGCCAAGGAAATCGGCGATTTGCTCTATCACATGGTCTTCTATGCCCGCATGGGTCAGGAAGAAGGTGCTTTTGACATTGCCGATTCCATACACAAAGTGTGCGACAAAATGGTATTCCGCCACCCGCACGTGTTTGGCCCGCATGCCGGAGAGGCCACTACGGCCAAGGAAATCGCCGACAATTGGGAGCTTGTAAAAGCCAAGGAAAAAGGCGGCAACAAGCGCATTATGGCGGGCATTCCCAAGGCCATGCCTGCACTCCTGAAGGCCCTTTCCATGCAGGAAAA
>DGHE01000195.1:0-189 GCA_002392525.1 Bacteroidales bacterium UBA3856
GTCTGCAGGAAGCCCTGGCCCAGGAGTTCGGCGTACAGCAGTGCTCCGTGACCGGCGCCCACACCTACGGTGGTCACGGCGAGGCTATGGCCGTGTTCGCTTCCCAGGTTAAGATTGACGGTAAGCCCCTCGCAGAGATGGAGCTCAGCGCCGAGCGTTGGGAGGAAATCAAGCACAACACCATCCAGG
>DGHE01000195.1:279-12064 GCA_002392525.1 Bacteroidales bacterium UBA3856
GCCGCAGCTCCTTCCAGAGCCCTGCTTACAACGCCGTTAAGATGATCGAGGCTGCCATGGGCGGCGACAAGTTCACCTGGCCTGCCGGCACCTATGTGAACGAAGGCAAGTACAAGAACGTGATGATGGCTATGCCCACTGTGATTGACGCTACGGGCTGCCATTTCACCGCTCCTCAGGGTACCGCCGAGGAAATGGCCGCTCTGGACGCTTCCTACGAGCACCTGGTGAAGATGCGCGACGAGATTGTCTCCCTGGGCATCGTCCCCGCCATCGAGGATTGGAAGAAGATGAACGCCAACCTGTAATCCCACACCTTATATATAAAAAGCCAGTCCTTCTTCAGGACTGGCTTTTTTTGTGTCCTTTCGGTGCAGGTTACCGGGGTGGATGGCGCAGGTACCAGGAACGCATGGCGCAGGTTACGGCGTAGATGGAGCAGGTTCCATTTTAGCAGGGAACCTGCTCCACTGTATGGGGGTAGAAGGCCGATATACGGTGCAGGTTCCGGCCCTCTTTTGGAACCTGCGCCATCCAGACCGGGAATAGCGCCGAAGCAGCGCCAGGACGGGCGCTTGGTACGGCACAAGCGTATCGGCCCAAATCGCGAACACGAGATAAGCAGCTAATTACCAGTATAATAGCTTTTTCTCTTTAGGCAGAGCAGCCCAAAGAGAAAAAGTCAAATGGTTAATAGACAAGACATTAGCCTTGGTGCGCAAAGGAGAAGGCCAGCGCAGCGAAGCAGGCGGGCGCAGAAACCGGCCTCACCGAAGCGGCTCCAGCGCCACGGTGCCGGGGATGTCGTCGGAGGGGGGCTCGCCGTGGAGGTAGATGATGCGCTGGTTGGGGCTGCCGCGGAAGAGGAGGTCGGTGTCGCGCTGCTCCAGGATGAAGGGGCCGTCCACCAGGACGTCCAGGTACGGAAGCAGCTGAGAGAGGCGGGCCGATGCCTGTATCTCCTCCAGGGTGAAGCCGGTCCAGCACCAGATGGTCTTGGTGGTTTCTTCCTTGATGCGCCGGGCCAGCTCGGTGAAGGCCTCGACCTGATAGAACGGGTCTCCTCCGGTGAAGGTGACATCCGAGAGGTCATCGGCCTTCACAATCTCCAGGAGATCGTCCGTGGACATCCATCGGCCCGCATTGAAATCCCAGCTCTGGGGATTGTGGCAACCCTTGCAGGCATGCTTGCACCCTGCACAGTAAATGGCCGTGCGGAATCCAGGTCCGTCGGCCATTGTCTGTTCAATGATATCTAACACTCTAATTTTCATATGAAAAGTCCCCTCCCCGAGGGAGGGGGTTTCGGGGAGGGGTAACGTAGAGAGCCCTCTGGGCACAAATAGCCGCCAGGCTATTCGTGCACCACGCGGTCCTTGAGCTCTGCGAGCTTTCCGGAGTTCCAGCGGTCGGTGGTACCTACCAGGTAACCGGTGATGCGCTGCAGGGTGTCGATGTGATGGCCATGGCAGTGCGGGCACTCGGTGAGATTCTTTTCGGCGTTCTCGTAGCCGCAGTCCATGCAGCGGTTGCGGTTGTGGTTCACGGAGCCGTAACCTACGTCGTACTTATCCATGAGGTCAACGATTCGCATGATGGCCTCGGGGTTGTGCGTGGCGTCTCCGTCCACCTCCACATAGAAGATGTGGCCGGCGTTCTCGTACTTGTGGTACGGGCCTTCAATCTTGGCCTTGTGCTCCGGGGAGCACTTGTAGTACACAGGGATATGGCTGGAGTTGGTGTAGTAATCCTTGTCGGTAATGCCGGGCAAGATACCGAAGGTCTTCTTGTCCCGCTTGGTAAACTTGCCGGACAGGCCCTCGGCGGGCGTTGCCAGGAAAGTAAAGTTATGCTGATAGGTCTCCGCATAGCCATTGATCTTCTCCGCCATGTGCGCCACAATGCGAAGGCCCAGTTCCTGCGCCTCCTCGCTTTCACCGTGATGCTTGCCGATGAGCGCGATGAGGCACTCAGCCAGGCCGATGAAGCCGATGGAAAGCGTTCCCTGGTTGAGCACCGGCTCGATAGGGTCGTTGTCGTCCAGCTTCTCGCTGCCCAGCCACAGGCCCGCCATCAGGAGCGGGAACTGCTTCTTGAGAGCCGTCTTCTGGAACTCGAAGCGCTCGTTGAGCTGACGGGCAGCAATGTCCAGTGCCCAGTCCAGCTTCTGGAAGAACACCTGCAGGCGTTTGGTCTTATCCTGCTCTTCCTTCATGGCTTCGATGGCAAGCTTCACGATATTGATGGTAGTGAAACTGAGGTTGCCGCGGCCGATGGACGTCTTGGGGCCGAACTTGTTGCCGTACACGCGCGTGCGACAGCCCATGGTGGCCACCTCGTGCTCATAGCGTTTGGGATCGTCGGCCTTCCAGGCATCGTCCTGGTTGAAGGATGCATCCAGATTGAGGAAGTTGGGGAAGAAACGGCGGGCGCTTACCTTGCAGGCAAACTTGTAAAGGTCATAGTTGGGATCCTCGGGGAGGTAGGAAACACCGCGCTTTTTCTTCCAGATCTGGATGGGGAAAATGGCGGTGGAACCGTTGCCCACGCCCTCGTAAGTGGTATTGAGGATTTCACGAATAATGCAGCGGCCCTCGGCCGACGTGTCGGTTCCGTAGTTGATGGAAGAGAACACCACCTGGTTGCCGCCACGGCTGTGGATGGTATTCATATTGTGCACGAATGCCTCCATGGACTGGTGCACCCGGTTGACGGTCTGGTTGATCGCGTGCTGCATGGCGCGCTCCTTGCCCTGAAGGCCCACCAGGTCCCGCTTGATATAGTCGTCGATGGGAGCCGGCTTGAGGAAACTGTAGTCCACGTTCTCCATTTCGCTCACCTTGTCAATCTCCTCCTCAAAGGTCTTGCGCACGAAAGGAGCCAGATAGAAGTCAAAAGCCGGAATGGCCTGGCCGCCGTGCATCTCGTTCTGGACGGTTTCCATGGAAATGCAGGCCAGCACGCTGGCCGTCTCGATGCGCTTGGCGGGACGGGACTCCCCGTGACCGGCCTTGAGACCGCAGTTGAGAATCTTGTCCAGCGGGTGCTGGATGCAGGTAAGGCTCTTGGTGGGATAGTAATCCTTGTCGTGGATATGGATATAGTTGCCGGCCACGGCCTCACGGACGGGATCGCTCAGGAGGCACTCGTCCACGTAGCTCTTGGTAGCCTCCGAGGCAAACTTCATCATCATGCCGGCGGGCGTGTCGGCATTCATGTTGGCATTTTCACGGGTGATATCGTTGGCCTGCGCGTCGATGATGGTCTCGAAAATCTCGTTGGTCTTGGCCTTACGGGCAATGTTGCGCTTGTTACGGTAACGAATGTACTCCTTGGCGACTTCCTGGCGGGGGCTGTTCATAAGGTGGTTCTCCACCACGTCCTGAATTTCCTCCACGGTCATCTCCTCCTTGTCCAGTTTGGAGATATCCTGTGCAATCTGGGCTGCGAGAACAATGTCCTCACCACCTTCGGTTACGTCCATCGCTTTGAGGATGGCGGCTACGATCTTTTGGTTGTTAAAGTCCACACGACGTCCGTCGCGCTTGAGTACACGCTTAACCATATGGCAATTGTTTCAGTGTTTAGGTAAGATATTGATAACCTCGCGAACAAAGATAGATTTTGTCGTCCAACTTTCCCACAGTTTCAGCGAAAAAAGTTATCAACAGAAAAAGCCCCGGGCCTGTTAATTACAGCATTAACAAGCCCAGGGCCGTGATTATCTAAAGATTGGCCGCCCAGGGGAAACCGAATTGTTTCGCGGGCGCCCGGGTTTTCAACACAGAGAGCCTACTGCCGCCCGAAACTGAACCGGATACCCGCCTCAATGTCAAAGCGGAGCGGCTGGATGGTCCGCAGCGAACGCGGCTGCTGCCCGGCGTCGAAATAATACCGGAAATGGGGGTCGATGTAAAGACCCACACGGGATGTCACGCGAAATTCCACACCCAGGCCGGCGGCAACCGACCACTGCGGCACCGTCCCCTTCCGTTCATAGTGCAGGTCCTTCGGGGAATAATGGATGAGGAAGCTGTTGGCCATGAGAAGCTCTGCCGCACCGCCCGCAAAGGCATGCACGCGCCAGCGGCCCGTGTTCACGATGTCATAGTACAGGTTGACCGGAATGCCGAACCAGTGCTGGTGGTTGTCGATATCGGTCTGGGGCACAATGATTCCGTCCCGGGACACGAAGTCGGCCACGAACGTGCGGCTCAGGTTGGTATAGCGGATTCCCGTTCCCACGGCCCACCGGCTGGTGAAATTGTAACGGACACCCAGGCCGACGGAGAAAGGCAGCATGAAACTGGTCTCGGGGGTTTCGTTGTAGATACCTTCACCGGCGCCCACGGGAGGCGCGCTGAAAGGCCTGCGGAAAGAGCCCGAGCCGATGTTCCCCCGCTGGTTTCCCTGCAGGGAGCCGTCGGCAACCAGCGACAGGCCGCGCCCGGAAAGCTGCGGATGGTCCTCAGAAAAGGCCAAAAGGTCCATGAGCCGGGCGGCAGCCTGCATTTTTCTCTGGCGAAGCGCACCGGGGGCGGCAGCCTCTACCCGGCCCGGAAGCAGGGATACGGACGGGATGGCTTCCTCCCGGACAGCGACGCGCTGCTCCACGGGCTGTGGCTGCTTCCTGACCGGCGCCATGGGCAGCTCATATACCTCGACCGGAGTATAGACAGCGGCCACAGGGGCCGTCAGGGCCGATGTAGACGGTGAAACGGCCGATGAAGATGCCGTATGAAGCAGGACAACGGCCGCAACGACGGCTGCGGCAGAAGCCGCCACCGTAGCAGCCCATCCCCAGAACGGAACCACGCGGCGCCTGGCGGGAAGCCCGGCCGCCACGCCTTCCCATACTCTGGGAGAAACCTCCTCCTGTGCATTGTACAGGAGGTTCTTTACATATTTATCAAATTCAGTTTCTGTCATTTGTTCTCATTTATCATTTCCTGCAGCCTCAGCCGCGCACGCTGCAACTTGGAGCGTGACGTAGCTTCCGTGCATCCCAGCTGCTCGGCGATTTCCTTGTGGGAATAGCCCTCTATCACATACATATTGAAAACCGTCCTGGCGTCGGGCGGCAGCGCCTCAATCATGCGCATCAGTTCCTTGTAACCCATTTTCTGAAGCGGCGTAGCCTCTTCCGTGAAAAGGCCGCGGGCCTCGGTGATGTCGTCGCTCAGGCCCAGGGCGTCTGTCTTTCTGAGATGCATCAGTGCAGTATTGACAAAGATCTTTCGCGCCCAGCCCTCGAAGGAACCCGTTCCCTGATAGCTGTCCAGCTTACTGAACAAAGTGATAAAACCCTCCTGAAGAACGTCTTCGGCATCTTCGCGGCTGCCCATATAACGCATGCATACCGCCATCATCTTAGGCGCCAGGGCAGAATAAATCTGCTCCGGCGAAGACGAAGCATCGGGGGAAGAATCTTCCTTTGTCCGACTAATAAGATGCAGTTTGGGCCAAAAACGTTTCAAAAGGTCCGGAATTTGTGTATTCTGAAATACAAATTTGGAAAAATTCCCGTATTTTTGCAACTGTGAAAAGACTCCTCTTATCCCTGTTTCTGGCATCTGCCTTTGCGATTTCTGCCTCTGCCCAATCGGTAGAGGCCAATTTGGTAGATGCCGTTCAGCTATATAGCGACGGACAGACCGCCCGCGCACAGGCTATCTTGAAAACCCTGTCGGTGGCCGCCCCCGAAAACGACGGCGTCTGGTACTACCTCGCCCTCACCCAGACCGTATCCCAGGATCTGGACGGCGCCGAGGAATCCCTGCGAAAAGCCGTAAGCCTTGACGGCGGCAACTACTGGTATCGCCGCATGCTGGCCCGCCTGTGCCTGATGCACGGAAAAACCGAGGAAGGCATCGCCCTATACGAAGCTCTCGCCAAAGATTTTCCGGACAATGCCAACTCCGTCTATGAACTGCTGGACATCTATCTGAACCGCAAGGAATTCGAAAAGGCGCTCAGCGCCCTCGACGATATCGAAAAGCAGCGGGGCCTCTCCGAAGAAGTCGTCCGCACCCGCTATGAAGTGCTGTCGGCCATGGGTCGCCAGGAAGAAGCCGTGGAAGAGCTGGAAAAGTTCAACCGCGATTATTCCTCACCCGCCCTTCTGTCCGTTACCGGAGACTACTACCTCAACGAGTACCGGGACTCCCTGGCGCAGGTGCGCTATGAAGAAGCGCTTTCGCTGGACAGCAGCTACGTCCCCGCCCTCCTGGGCCTCGGGGAAGTGCACCGCCACCAGCGCCGCTATTCCGACTATTTCAAGACGGTGGAACCGTTCTTTTCCTCGCTGGATGTACCGGTTTCCAGCAAAAGCATGTACATTGGCAGCATCACCCGCACCATAGACCCCAAGATCCTGCAGCTGCACCGCGCAGGATTTGACTCACTGGTAAACCTGGCGGTGTCCACCCACCCCTCCGACACCACCATCCTCACCTCCGCGGGCACCTATTACTACGCGACGGGAAGGCCGGCGGAGGCCGGCCAGTGGCTGAAGGCATCGGCCGATGCCGCCCCGGAAAGCCTGGGGCAGGCAGCCGCCTACGTGCAGTATCTCTCGCTGCAGAAAAAGTGGGAGGAACTGCGGCAGCGCGCCATGGCGGGCTACGAGCGTTTCCATGAACTGGCCTTCCTCGATTACGCCAACATGGCCAGCTATGAGCTCAAGGACTACGACGCCGTCATCGCAAACAGCCAGTATCTCATTTCCCACTATCCCAAGGACAAAGACCTGTGCCTTGGTGCCTGGTCCATGATGGGAGACGCCATGCACTCCAAAGGAGATGCGAAGGGAGCTTTCAAGGCCTATGACAAGGCCCTGAAGATAAATCCGAACTATGCGCCGGTCCTGAACAACTACGCATACTACCTGAGCCTGGAGGGCAAAAAGCTCAAAAAGGCCTACAATATGTCCAAAAAGACTATTGAGGCCGAGCCCGACAACGCAACCTATCTGGACACCTTCGCCTGGATCCTGCATCTGCTGGGCCGCGACTTGGAGGCCAAACCGTTCTTCAAGCACGCCATGCTGTATGGAGGCAAGGAGAGCGCCGTCATCCTGGAACACTATGCCACCGTACTGGAAGCGCTCGGTGAAACCGACTCGGCTCAGCTCTACCGCAACATGGCTAAACGTGTGTCCCAATGAGAAAGTTCCTCTGCATACTGGCCCTGGCCCTGGTCTGCTGCCTTCCGGCGGCCGGCCAGAAAACCAGCATGAAAAAACTGGAGAGCCAACGCGCACAGCTGGAGAAGGACATCGCGCTCCTGAACCGCAAACTGGAGCAGAATTCCAAGAACAAAAGTGCCGCCCTTTCCAATCTGTCGCTCCTCAAGAGCAAAATCAAGGCGAGGGAAAAACTCATTGCCGGCTGCGACCAGACACTGGCAGTCCTCGACGACTCCATCGCGGTGGTCCAGAAAGAGATGAAACGGCTGCAGCAGCGCCACGACACTCTTTCCCTTTACTACGGCCGCCTCATCCGCGGCGCCTACAAAAACCGCGACAGCCGCCTGTGGTACATGTACATCCTCTCCAGCGAGTCCATCGGCCAGGGTCTCAAGCGCGCCGGCTATCTGCGCGGGATGAGCGCACAGCTGAGCACGCAGGCCCTCCGCATCCGGGAGACATCGGCCCGCCTGGCGGTGGAAAAGGAACGACTGGGCGGGCTCAGAAAGGAGGAGGCCGATATGCGGAAGAAGGTGGTGGGCGAACGCTCGCGCCTGCGGGGAGAAGAGGCCGATGCCAACAAACTGGTGAACCAGCTGGGCAAAGACCGCAGGAAGTTCCAGAAGGAACTGCAGGAGAAAAACCGCCAGAAAGAGGCGCTGAACCGCAAGATTGCAGACCTTATCCGGCAGGAAAGCCAGAAAGCGACTGCCAAGGGCTCCGGCAAGAAAAACAGCGGAGGAAAAACCACCTCCACGGCCATAGACACCAAGCTTTCCAATGAGTTCGCCGCCAACAAGGGGCGTCTGCCCTGGCCCGTAGAAGGCGCCGTGGTAGAGCATTTTGGCAAGCATCACCACCCCGTCTATACCAACGTGGAACTGCCGCAGAACAACGGCGTCACCCTGGCCGTACGGCAAGGTGCCCAGGCCAAAGCCGTATTCAACGGGAAAGTGACGCAGATTGTGGTACTGCCCGGCTACAACCAGTGTGTGCTGGTCAATCACGGTTCCTACTTCACCCTTTACAGCAAACTCAAGAGCGTTTCTGTCAAAGTGGGAGAAAACGTCACCACCGGCCAGGTAGTGGGAACGGTAGACACCATCGGCGGAGAAGACCTCTTCCACTTTGAACTGTGGAAGGGCAGCACCCCCCAGAACCCGGAGGGGTGGCTCAGGAACTAGTCTTTATATATTCCGAAAAAAGCACTTCCGCTGCCGCTCATGGCAGCATACACGGCGCCGCGCGCATAGAGGTCGTCCTTGACCGACGCGAGCGCAGGGTATTTGGCAAACACAGTGGCCTCAAAGTCATTGTGCAGGTCTTCTTTCCAGGTAGCGATGTCCTGTTTCAGTACATCCCGGAGCGGTTTTTGAGGTACGGCAGGGATAATGCCACGGTAGGCGTCTGCGGTGGATACCGCCACTCCCGCGGGGATGAATACCTCCAGCCGATAACCGGTAAGATCCAACGGATAGGGCTCCAGTATTTCTCCACGGCCGGTTCCCAGCATGGGACGGTTGTAAATAAAGAAGGCACAGTCGCTCCCAAGGCTGGCGGCATAGCCGGAAAGCGTTTCGTCATCAAGGCCCAGCCCGGCCAGTTCCGAAATCATTCTTAACGCGAAGGCGGCATCGGCGCTTCCTCCCCCGAGGCCGGCACCTACCGGCGAACGCTTTTCCAGGAATATCTTCATGGGAGGAAGGTCATAGTGTTTCTCCAGCAGGAAATAAGCCCTGGCCGTGAGGTCCTTCAGCGGGTCCCAGTCCACCCCTTCGCGGCGGGCAATGGTGATGAAGAGTTTTCCGTTGGGAGAAACGGCCTGCGTGAGCGTTCCGTACTTTTCCACGAGGCCGGAAAGCGTGCGGGACCAATCTTCTCCCGAAACAATTTCCAGACAGTCGGAGAGGCCTTCGTAAGGGACAAAAAGCGTCTCCAGATCATGGAATCCGTCCTCCCTTTTTCGAAGGACGTTTAGACCAAAGTTGATTTTAGTGGCAGGAAAACTGATCATAAAAACAAAGATACGCCACAAAATGGTCAAAACATAAAAAAATGTGGCTAAAACATATCTTTTTTTTAGCCACATATAGGATTTCAAAAACGCTTTCGCCACCTTGCCGGCACCAAAATGTTCTGCATCATGCGAAAACTATTCTATTTCCTGCTGCTTGTGGCGGCCCTTTTTTCCTGCGAGCGTCCCCTGTTTGATATAGTGTCCCGTGAGGGAACGGGCGGCAGCCGTACCCCTCCACCGTCTCCTCCGGACACACTCCTCCGTTACCGGAATGTCTATTCTACGGCCATCGTGTTTCCAGACTCGGTAAACTGGCGAAAGGGGCAGTCGGAGGGCGCCAGACTGGTACTCTTTAAAAACACGGAACCCGTGCGGATGCTGGAGGCCGATAACCCGCCCCAGCCCGACCGGCATACGTTTCAGGAAGGCCACCTTTGGACACATTTTACAGATGGTGCCCAAACTACCATCTCCTGCGACGGCAATGTGTTTTTCGTGTATCCGGGAGAAGAGGCCCCGCTGGGCTTTCTGGTCGTTGGCGGAGAGGTACACACGCTGGGGCAATACCCCGGCGGCGGTTTTGCCTACCGTGTAAACGGGCAGGAAGTCTTCTCGTCCCCTCAGGGAATGGTCCTGAGCTGGAGCGCCAACCCCGACTGGGAAGGAGGTGCCCTGAGCCAGGATGCCACCGGCGTCTACTACTCGTATGCCCTGCCAGTGAAAAATGAGGAAAGCCAAATATGGGAATACCGGGTGATGAAAGGCGGAGAAATCCGGAAAATGATTCCCGCCGTTGCGGGGAGCAAACTGCACGATATCCGGGTGCTGGACGGCGTGGTGTACAGGCTGGAGTACCGCTATGCACGCATGTGCCTTATCCAGGATGAAACGTTGACACCGCTCACGCTTCCGGAAGGAGCGCATGATATGCGTTTGACGCCGGTAGACGGGACCATGGGCATCAAGGGTTTTCACGAGGAAAACCACTATATCCACAGTTGGATCAGGAATGCCGACTCGCTTCTGTACCATCACAGCATGCTGTATCGCCGGCAGGGAGAAATCTTTGGCCGGGAAAAGGAGCAGGCCGTTGTCATCCTGGACGGCGAAGACTGCGTGGTGCAGGCCATGCGTGACACCGTTTGCGTAAACCTTCCCAACGAGTCTTACCGGCTTCACACGCCGCGCTGCGTGCAGTACCGGAAGGGTACGCTGGCCCTGGCTCTTACCGGAGACACCGGGAGCGAGCAGAACCTGCTGCTCATAAATGATCGGAAGTGGGCCATGCCGTTCAACGGCTATTTTACTGGAATATATATCGAATAAGCCTATGCTCGTATACATTCATGGCGCCAAATGCATGGGAATTGACGCCGTTCCCGTTACGGTGGAAGTGAATATCACCTTGGGGGTGGGGATTCACTTGGTAGGATTGGCCGATGCCGCCGTCAAGGAGAGTCTCCTCCGTACGGTGACGGCCCTGCAGGCCAAGGGGTTTCACGTCCCCGGCAAGAAAATCGTGATTAACCTGGCCCCGGCCGATCTCCATAAGCAGGGAAGTGGTTACGACCTGCCCATCGCCCTCGGAATCATTGCGGCTTCCGGGCAGCGCAACCTGCGAGCCCTGGACAAGTACCTCATCATGGGGGAACTGGGCCTGGATGGCAGTGTCCGCCCCGTATATGGAACGCTGCCCATGGTGGAACTGGCGCTCAGGCAGGGATTTCGCGGATGTATTCTCCCGGAAGAGTCGGCGCTCGAAGCGGTGGATTATTCCGGGGTGGATATCTTCGGGGTACGGAAGCTCGAGGACGTGCTGCGCATCCTGGAAGAAGAGGAAGACTCGTCGGACCTGCTCGTCTGGAACACGGAACTGTACCGGAAGGCGCAGGAAGCATTGGCCAGGCCGCGGCACAGCTACATGGATTTTGCCGATATCATTGGCCAGGAAGGGACCAAACGCGGGGTGGAAATTGCCTGTGCGGGGCAGCACAATGTTCTTCTTATCGGCGCTCCGGGCAGCGGGAAAAGTTCCATTGCCAAGGCGCTCGCAGGTATTCTGCCGCCCATGAGCCTGGAGGAAAGCTTCATTACGTCCAAGGTGTATTCGGTGGCAGGCCGATCCTCCGGCGGACTGGGCTTCATGCGGTCCCGGCCTTTCCGGGCGCCGCACATATCGGCCTCCAAAGCGGCCATGCTGGGCGGCGGAAGCGGGGATACCATCCTGCCCGGAGAAGTGTCGCTGGCAACAAATGGAGTCCTCTTCCTGGACGAGTTCTGCGAGGCGCCCAAAAGCACGCTGGAAGCGCTTCGAGGGCCGCTGGAAGACCGCAAGGTGACCATCTCCCGGCTCAAGGCCAAGGTGGAGTACCCGGCTTCCTTCATGCTGGTGGCGGCGTCCAATCCCTGCCCCTGCGGATACTATGGGGAGGGAGACCGCTGCACCTGCTCCCCCGGCCAGCGCATGGCGTACTTCTCCAAACTCAGCGGCCCCATCATGGACCGTATCGACATTCAGCTGTGGATGCACCCGGTAGAGACATCGGCCCTCATCCGCGGCGGAAAGGCCGAGCCCTCCGAGG
>DGHE01000195.1:12171-12881 GCA_002392525.1 Bacteroidales bacterium UBA3856
CGGCAGCGGTATCTTTTGCAACGCAGAGATGAACGGCAAGCAGTTGGAGAAGTTCTGCCCCCTGGACAGCGCCTGCAAGGACCTTCTGGAGAACATCATTGATAAACTGGGCCTGAGCGCCCGCGCCTACACCCGTGTCATCAAGATTGCCCGCACCATCGCCGACCTCGCCGGCTCTCCCTTCATCCAACCGCCCCACCTCTCCGAAGCCGCCCTGTATCGTTTCCTGGACAGAAGAAATATCCTGGATTTGTAGTATCTTTGCAGTATGAAACAGCAGATTCAGATAGCAGGATTGGAAGACCTGGACCGGGCCGCAGGAGAGTTCCTGGAGGCAATCGGGAATAATACGCTTATTGCATTCTATGCGCCCATGGGGGCCGGGAAGACGACTTTTACCACAGCTGTCTGCAAGGCGCTTGGCGTTCAGGAAGACGCCATCAGTTCGCCCACCTTCGCCATCGTGAACGAGTATCGCGGCGGGAAAGGACAGCCCATCTATCACTTCGACTTTTACCGCATCGAACGGCCCGAGGAAGCGCTGGACATCGGCCTGTACGACTATCTGGACTCGGGAGACCTCTGCCTCATGGAATGGCCGGAAAACATTGAAGGCCTCTTGCCGGAAGAGACCCTCAAAGTGAATATCCATGTAAATGCCGACGGAAGCCGGACGCTGAGCTGGGACGCCTAGTCCCCTACTCTTCCCA
>DGHE01000029.1 GCA_002392525.1 Bacteroidales bacterium UBA3856
AATATGGCCGAGGATACGTACGAAGATTCCGTGGACGTGCTGGATATGCTCAAGACCAACCTGGAGAAGATTGAGCAGCACGGCATCTCCACCACGCGCACTCTGAAGGCCATGGAAGAGATGCTCAAGGAACGCTCCCAGAAGTTCGAATCCACAGATCTCTGCCAGTTGTGCCAGCAGTGCCTGGATAAGTTCAGGAATTACTTCCCGGACGATATCGCCCGCCTCGGCGTCCAGGTGGAACTGGACAGGCCGGACACGCCCGTCATGTGGAATGTAGTGCCGGAACTGATGGGCAAGTCCATATCGTACATGCTTTCCAACAGCATGTATGCCGTCAGGAAAAAGGCCGACAAACTGGGCGGGTACAATCCGGTTGTCAAGGTCACCATCCTCCAGGAAGCCGGCAGCATCCTCCTCAAGATTTATGATAACGGAATCGGCATTGAAGAGAGCATCCAGGACAAGATTTTCGATCCTTTCTTCACGACCAAACCTACGGCCGAGGCCCCTGGCGTGGGTCTTTATCTGTGCCAGCAGATCATGCATGACTGCGGCGGTAATATTACGGTTACTTCCGTGAAGGATGAATATACAGAATTTGTAATTAAATTGGCTTAAGATAACTCTTATGATGGAAGAAGAAAGCCTGAAGCAGCAGGTGGAATATCTGCAACAGCAGTTGCATAAGCAGGAGAAGATGGCCTCCCTGGGCCTTCTCAGCGCCGGTATTGCCCATGAAGTCCAGAATCCGCTGAACTTTGTCATCAACTTCAGCAAGATGTCGGTCAAACTTCTGGAAGACCTTCAGGATGTTCTGGACGGTTGTTCCGGCCAGTTGGGTGAGGACGATGCCGCCGACCTCGAAGACATCTCCGCCGACCTCAAGGAGAATCTGGCCAAGATCGAGGAACACGGAGAACGCGCCATCAGCATTATCCGGGGCATCCTTCTCCTTAGCCGCGGCAAGGCGGGGGAGAAGCTGCCTACCGACATCGGCCAGCTGGTGCACGAATATGTGTGGCTCAGCTATCATGCCATGCGCGCCAACGACAAGACCTTCAATCTTACCATCCGGGAAGACATTCAGGAGAACCTGCCCAAGTTCATGGTCATTCCGCAGGACCTGAGCCGGGCTGTCCTCAATGTGATGAACAACGCCTGCTACACGGTCCGGGAAAGGGCCGGGGTGGAAGGCTCCGCCTATCATCCGACGATTGAGGTGAAGGTGTCGTATGCTCCGGGAGAGGAAGAGGTTCGCATCGATATCTCCGACAACGGAATGGGCATGTCCCCCGATGTGAAGGAGCGCTTGTTTGAAGTGTTCTTCACAACCAAGCCTGCCGGTCAGGGAACGGGGCTCGGCATGAGCATCACCCGCGACATCATTGTCAAAAACCATGGCGGACGGCTGCTCTTTGAGTCCGAACCCAATGTGGGCAGCACCTTCACGTTTATCATTCCCGTAAAGCCTGTAAAATGAGTATCAGAAGATACATACTCGCGCTCGGGGCCCTTGTCATCACGCTTTCTGCGTATGCCCAGGAAGAGGTCCGTCTGTTCGAGGAGGCCCAGGAGGCCTATGAGCTCGGCTGGTTTGAAAAGGCCGATTCCCTCCTGAGCGGACATGAGAACAGTTTCCGCGGAGAAACCCGGATGGGTGTGCTCCGGCTTCTTGCGCTATGTAACCTGAATATGGACCGGCCGGAGGTGGCGCAGACGTGGGTGTCCAAGCTGCTGGCCCAGGACCCCTATTACAGACCCTACAACGACTTTCCGCGCTTTACCGAGATGGTCAACCGCATCAAGGCCGGTAAGTCGGCCACCATCACCACGGCTTCCCGGCAGGCCGAGTCCATTGAGGAAGCGCCCGTCCCGGTGACGCTCATCACGGAGGAGATGATCCGGCGCGTAGGAGCCAGAACCCTCAAGGAGGCCCTTGTCGCATACGTTCCCGGCATGACGGACGTCGCTGCCAATGAGGAAATGAATGTGGCCATGCGCGGTATCTATTCCTCCGGTCAGGAGAAGATTCTCATCATGCTGGATGGCCATCGGCTTAACAGCTATTCCACCAATGCGGCCAGCCCCGACTTTTCCATCAGCCTGGAAAAGGTGAAGCAGATTGAGGTGTTGCGAGGCCCTGCGTCGTCCCTGTACGGTGGCGTGGCTCTCACCGGTGTGGTGAACGTCATTACGAAGGAAGGGTCGGACGTGGACGGAATCATGGCGAAGGTCTCCGGCGGCAGTTACGGGACGGTCCGCGGGGACCTTCTCTTTGGCAAACGCTATCTTTCCCTGGATGTGCTGGGATGGGCCAGTATCTATCACTCCGACGGTGAGAAGGTTCATTTGGGAGCCACGCCGGAGGAACAGCCGTACTCCGTGATGCCCGCAGAGGGAGACCTCATCATTGGCGGATACAACAGGAAACCTTCCTACGATCTGGGCGTGTCCCTGAAGTGGGAAAAGATGCATCTTCTCTATAACCGCCGTTTTGCCAAGACGGTGGCGCCCGTGTCGCTCAGCTACTTCTTTACTCCGTATGAGTATAGCCAGTACCGGCTCCTTAGCGGCAACGCCCCCGGCTATGCCATCACTTCCCAGCATGCAGAGATTGGCTACTCAGACAGCAAAGGCAGTTTTGCCTGGCAGGTTACGGCCAGTTTTGACTCGCAGGACCAGCAGCGGTATCAGATTGACGGTGATATTCCCGAAGTAGGTGTCAACGACGTGTACCCGAACGGGGTAGATGGCGTTGTCCTCAAACTCTATGACGATGTGTTCCAGAGCGTAAACTGGAATGAATATACCTACGGCGTGGCCGCTCAGGGAAGCTACAACTACTCCTTCGGTGGCGGTCATTCCGGCGTCGTGATGGCAGGTGGCCACCTTAACCGCTTTACCCTGGCCGATGCCAGTTATCTGGAGGGAATCAATTATGACCTTATCCTAAAGACCTACAACGATACCAAGATCTTGAATGTGGGCAAGGAGCTGAGTGCCGATGCTTACTTCCAGATCAAGCATACCTGGCGGAATTTTGTACTCAATGGAGGCGTCCGCTACGACTTCAAGCTGCGCTCTACCGGAAAGAAACTGCACGTGGTTTCTCCCCGTATTGCCCTCATCTTTTCCCAGCCCAGGTGGAGTGCCAAACTCAGCTATTCCAAGGCCTTTGTGGATGCGCCTTATTTCTACCGTAACAACACCCTGGACATCAACTTCGGTGACGATAACCTTTCTCCCGAGTACCTGAATTCCTGGCAGCTGTCGTTCTATAGCGACGGTAAAATTGTGCCCCGCCTTAAGCTGGAGCTCAACGGCTTCATTAACAAGGCCGACAAGTTTATCATCCAGAGCGAGGTGGGAAACGCCAATGCCGGTAATCTTACCAATGCCGGTGTGGAGTTCGCTTCTGCCTATTCGTTCTCCCGCTTTTCCGTTGACGGAAACCTTAGCTGGCAGAGCGTGCTGGCCTCGGAAAATTTCGCTATTTTCAACCGCAGCATCTACAACGTTCCCGATTTCCAGGCCAATCTCACGGCATCCTATGATATTATTTCCGGGCTCAGACTGAGCGCGCACGCGCTTTTCACATCGGCCCAGAAGTCGCAGTATGCCCTGCCTGGCGTAGATCCCATTGATATTTCCATCCCTGCACGCATTCTTTTTGACGCAGGCATCTGCTATCGGTTCAGAAAGTTCGAAGTGGGAATCAATGTGTATAACCTGGCGGGGACTTCTTACATGCAGGGCGGCTCCTCTGTAGCGCCCCTGCAGCAGGCTGGCAGATGGGTTCTAGGTCATATCAGTTACCAATTTTAAAGAATAAATGGATAATTATCGCGCGCTGCTCGCAAAACAGATAGAAGGAATAATTGCGTCTCATCGGGACAAGGTGGCTTATAGCCTGGGAGACCGGGAGGTTACTTATGCCGAGTTGGATGAAATGGCCAGCCATATCGCATCAGGTGTGGCCAGACGGGTGCTGGACAGTGCGGCCCCGGACGATGTTCCGGTGCGCATTGGCATTTCCCTCGGTAGGGGAGACCATTTTGTACCTTGTATCCTGGCTGCCGTCAAGCTGGGCTGCTCATACGTTCCCATAGACGTTGTGACGCCTCAGGAACGCATCGATTTCATCTCCCAGGATGCCAGTCTGGCCGTTCTCATTACGGCCGAAAACCTGGCGGAGTTCTTGGAAAGCCCCCTCATGGAAACGCTTCCGCTACTTTCCAGGGGCGTATCCGAGGCCTATATGATTTACACTTCGGGTACTACCGGACAGCCCAAGGGCGTCTCGCAGTCTTACCGGACGCTTTACAGCTATATGCTCACGGTGTGCCTCCCGGACAATTTCAATATCAGTGAGAAGTCGGTGGTGCTTCAGTTTGCGAGCATCAACTTTGACGTGTCGGTGCTGGAAATCTTTGCTGCGCTCTTCTATGGCGGTACACTGGTGATTGCCCAGGAGGAGGAGAAGCATAATCCGCTTCTTGTGCATCGGCTCATGAAGGAAAAGGGGATTACCTACACGTTTATGCCGCCGTCCCTTCTGGCGGTCTTCCCCGACTACGACTTCCCGGCTATGGATACGCTGTCGGCCGGAGGAGAGGCCATCCCGCACAGCCTCACCAGCAAGATTGCCGGGAAATACCCCTATCGTTTTGTGAACGGTTACGGCCCCACCGAGAGCATCGTTACCACTACGCATGAGATCGAGGGCCCGGACGACTGGAAGAACATCGGCAAGCCGGTTCCCGGCGTCGTCTGTTATGTGGCCGATGAAAGTGGTAAGCTGGTAGCTCCCGGTGAACAGGGAGAACTGCTCATTGCCGGCATGCAGCTCACCAACGGCTACTGGAACCGCCCGGACCTCAATGCCACGATGTTCTTCGAGAATCCGTATGAGAAGGTGCATGACGGGATTGACGTTTCCACGCTCTATCACAGTGGAGACCTTGTGACACTGAACGAAGACGGCAGTTTCAATTACATCGGCCGAAAAGACTCCCAGATCAAGCTGCACGGTTATCGCATCGAACTGGGGGAGATCTGCACCAAGATTGAGAAACAGGAGGGTGTGCTGCGCGCGTTTGTGCGCCTGGAAGAGATTGGCGCGGAGAAATACATTGTGGCCTATGTGAGAACCTCGGATGAGGTGAAAAGCCTGGACGGCATCAAGGAAATCCTGTCCCGCCAGCTGCCTCCTTACATGATGCCCACATTCTGGAACAAGGTAAGGGACTTTCAACTCAATATCAACGGAAAGATTGACAAGACGGCCCTGGTAAACGAGGCGGTCAATGAAATTGCCATCAATGATACGCCCCTTACGCCCAAGGAGTCACTGCTCATGGAGGCGGTGGCAGGCCTTCTGGGCCTTCCCGGCGTCAATGTCAATGCCGACCTCTTCAACGATGTAGGCATTACCTCTCTCCATGTGATGCAACTCACGGTCCAGATGGGAATGTCGGGCTCCCACCTTACGGTGAACGACTTCTATACGCTCCGAACCATCCGTCGGATTATGGCGGCCGAGAAACATCCCTTCACCTTCTGGTATGAGGATTCCGGGAAAGATCCGGAGAGGCCGGTTGTCATTGTGCTGGGCGGTTTTACCAGTTTTTCCTTTATTTTTGAAGACTGGGCCAAAAAGGTCTCGAAGAAGTATGCCATCTTTGCCGTGGAGTCTTACCACACCATTACGGATGACAAACTCGTCGATATGGACGGCCTGGTAGACTTGTACATTCCGCTGGTAAAAGAAGTGGTGGAAACCCGTAATGTCGTTTGCCTCACGGGCTTCTGTGCGGGAGGTGAGCAGGCGCTGGCCCTTGCCATCCGGCTGTACAACGACAAGCCTTACAAGCCGCGTGTAGTGGTGCTGGACGGAGAACTGGACCGCGATATCAGCCTGCAGGAAGCGGTGAAGCCAGCCTATTTCTTCCCCTTCTACGACGATGTTCGCAACAATGCCCGTGCCGACCTCGACATTCACCTCATGGCTACCATGCCCGAGGAAGCTTACAAGGGACCGGTTACATCCATCATTTCCGACATCTACACCGACGAAAGTGCCGTGAGTACGTTCAAGAAGACCCCCGAAATGATGCAGCGGGAGAAAGAAGAGTTCTTTACCAACGAGGCGCGCTGGAAACGCCGCTATCCGGATTGCGAGCTCATCAAGTCTCCCACCAACCACAATGAGTTCCTCATTACCCGGGAGAGCAAGGACTTCATTGCCGATTACTTCCTCCATCATTTCTGTCCGGAGGAAAATTAGTGCAATTTTATTTTGCAGTTTCGGGAAAAGATGCTACCTTTGCATTCCCCAACAGGGGCGTAGCTCAGCTGGTTTAGAGCGCTTCAGTCACATTGAAGAGGTCATCGGTTCGAATCCGATCGTCCCTACTCCCAAGAGA
>DGHE01000162.1:0-2602 GCA_002392525.1 Bacteroidales bacterium UBA3856
GCATGTACGTTTTTCTCTTTAGGTTAATCTTGCGCGTAAATAGCTAACATACAGCGAAATACGATAAATCGGGTGCACTGCGCGGTGCACCCGATTTTGCGTAAGTACGTGTGGGATAGAGAGTTGTGCGTCAGGCCAATTAGGCGTAGATTCTAGTAGAAGAAGATTAGACGAATATATCGCACTACATTTTCACTACTATTATCCCAATTGTAAAAGTTCACATAGTTACTAGCACCCGATTTTGAGACCAAAAAACGTTTATCTTCTTTATAGCACCATACACCATAACCCACACCTCCAACAGTCAGGGGTTTAGCGCCAGCTGCAGTTAGCATGGACTGAATACTGGTAATATCTTCGCCTCCGAAAATACTCTGATAATCTTCTCTGCTTCCAAGGATCCAGTTCTTCTGAGTTTTGTTTCCAGTCAGGCTACTAATATAGTATTCGTAACCAGTCTCTGCCCAGGAATGCTTATCCTCTACTTTACAATTATTACGATTGTACATCGTACCTTGGTCTACGGCCTTCATTACAACGCCTGATCTGACAATCACGCCCACAAGTTCAGAGTCAGTAGGAATTGAGGCCGTCGGAGCATAGGCCTTACCATTGGAGGCGACCTTGTAACCAGGCTTAGCGTACCCCAGGGCAACACCGGTATCGTTGGCCGTCAGGGTCACGGTAACGGGCTTGCCGGTAGCGGCATTGTAGTTGGCACCTGCCGCAGGCGTTACAGTAATGGTAACAGTCCCTGCAGCACCGCTCTTTCGGGTAATGGTGAGGACCTTGTTGCTGATGGAGGCTGTAGCCTTGGCTGTGTCGTTGGACGAAGCGGAGAGCGTACCGTCACCGTCATACGTGATGTTCACGGTCTTGGTGGAATTTACAGCATCCGATTGACCAAAGGTCACGCTGGAAGAAGCGAGGCTGAAACTGGGATTCTTCTTGGCTATTACCTTGGACACCTTGTAAGCCTGGGAAATATCATTGATATCCTTGTTGCCTGTTACCCTTACCCAGACGTGGAGGGTGTCGGCATTGGTAGCGTTGTAAGAAGTTCCCCAGGAGCCACCGGTAGTGGAGGTCTGGCTGGTGCTCACATAGTACTGAATGGAGCATTCCTTATCGGCCGCATCCTTCGCAGAAGTCACATTGGTAGAACCAATCTTAAGCGTAGCGGCGCCGGAGAGGAGGTTCTGCTTGTTGCCATTGTAGGTAAGGGTACCGGAGGCAGCAGTCACAGTCACGGTAGCGGTAGCCTTCTTGATCTGTTTGGACACCGTGGCAGTAGCAGCATTCATATCGCCATTGCCTTCAGTCATGATCCACACAAAGTGGGCTCCGGCGTGAGTGGCAGAATAAGATGTTTTCCAACCTGAATCAGTAGCAGCCGGAGCCACTTGGAGCGTATCCGTGGTCACATAGTACTTGATGGAGCATTCCTTATCGGCGGCATCCTTTGCAGTGGTCACAACCGTTTCACCCATCTTCAGGGCAGCGGCAGCAGAAAGCAGGTCCTGGCTCTGGCCGTTGTAGGTCATGTCCGAAGTGACAGCCGTAGCGCCAATGGTAGGAGTAGCCTTCGCAATCACTACCTTCACGGGGGTGTCGCTCACGTCCGCATCCTCGTAGTCATAGTTGCCCTTCATCTTGGTCCATACATAGTAGGTACCGGCGTGGGTCTGCTTGGGAATGTAGGTGCTCCAGCCTTCTTCGTCGGCCAAAGGAGCATCGGGGAGCATATCGGCCGTAACTTCCTTCTTCACGAAGTAGGAAATGACGCAGGAATCCTGCTGGAAGTCCTTGTCGTTATCCAGAATCACCTCCTGGTCATTCGCCTTCCAATACACATGGGCGGCATCCACAAGGGCCTGCTCGCTGGCATTGTACGTCAGATTAGTCTTGGCGACAGGTGCTTTCACGAGAGCTTTGCGCTTCATGTTGAGCGTACGGCGATAGTAAAGACCCTCCTCGAAGCTGACCTCGGGAACAATGAGACGGTACGCATACCCATCGGCACCCTCCGCCTCGAAGGTAATGTCCAGATTCCAGAGAGGAGGAATAGCTACGTAAAGCTCATTCGTGGGAGTCTGGGGAGTCACATGGATCGAAATAGGAAACTCAGAAAAAGGAAGCTTGCAAGTGCCGGAGAAAGACTTCACGTTCACGGCTTCCGGATTTTCCTTGCGGTTGGTGATGCTGAATTTCACCACGGCCTGCACTTTTTCGAAGTTGGCCTGCTCGGTGGAAATGGTCTTGGCCTCGGAATCAATCCCGGTTACCTCTACCTGTGCGCAAGCGTAGTCGCACTGCTTGGCAAGCCCCTCCAGAGTGCCATCCTGATTCTCGTAGTTGCGAGTCAGGTAACGCAGGACAAGGATATCTCCCTGATTGATATTACCGGACACGGTGCCTTCGAAAACCGTGGTAGGGCCATCCTTCGTGGCCTTGAGCCAACCTTCGATATCCTCCTCGGTCGTCGAATTGTACACGCTGATGCTGTCTCCCTGCTTCCACTCGGAGCCCAGGGTCTGGCCATTGTCGATGAGTGCCTTGGTAGCGACCGTTTCCACCTTGAGGGTAAACGTGTCGGGGG
>DGHE01000162.1:2686-8889 GCA_002392525.1 Bacteroidales bacterium UBA3856
GCGTCGGGAGCCTGCTGCTGCTGGCTCTCCGGCTCCTGGATACGCTGAGGTGTCAGCGTATCCGTTGCCTTGCTGCATCCGGCCAGGACAAGTCCGGCCATCAAGTAAATATATATCTTTTTCATGATATTGTTCCGTTATAAATTATTTCCAAGTACTTTCGCCGCCGTTACCATAATCCGGGGTTCCGGCCTCGATACCGCCGCTTACATTGCTGTTGCTGATCGCGAGCGTGTAGGTGTAGTCCTGCCAGCAGGTGTGCGCTTTCAAGACAATGGTGTAGGTGCCCTCGGCAGCACTGGCGGGTACATTCAGCTTGAGCGCATCCGGAGTCGCGCCGGAAACAAGCGTCCAACCCGTAAAGGTCTCGCTGCCATTCACGGAAACAAGGGTGAAGGTGATATCCTTGAAGATCTCCTTGACGGTCCCCTTGTATTTACCCATCTTGCTCTGGGCGTAACCGTTCTTGTAGATATAGTTGCCGTTGATATCTACCATGTTCAGAGGCAGGACGCCTGCAGCACCGGACTTGATGATGCCATTGCCGGTAAGAACCTGCTTGTTGGGAACGGCAATCGGGTTGAACTTGCGCACGAACACGGAGTCAATCTTCTTGTCGGAGTAGTTCACATAGATGTTCTCGCTGCCGGGCACATAGAAATTGACGTCGGCGGACTTCACGTACAGGGCGCTCTTGACAGCCACGCTGTCCGTCTGGCCATAGTACATTACATTGGTGAAGTCGGCGATGGATACGCCTTCGTGTTCAGGCTTGGACGTGAGCGTAAAGACGGGGACGAGACCCTTGGCAGCAAAGCTGGCCGGGCTGATACCGCCTTCGCCGTTGGTACCGGTCACAACCTGGATATTGCCGTTTCCGGTGAGGTCGAGCTCGGTCTTGGCCATGGTGATGTTGTCCGGGTTGGTCACCCAAACCGCGCTGGGAGAGATGTTGAAGTAGTAGTTGCCCTCGTTCTCCAGGGCTCCGTAGGTGGTGAGCATGTAAGGATCGGCGGTTTTGGCGACGACCGGCCACTTGACGCTCACGACCTGACCGATGTAACTGTGGAAGGTGTAGGTGACAAACTTGGCCGGGTCGGGCTTGGACAGATACTTGCCGTTGGCGTCATAGTTCTGGGCCAGATCGCGCAGCACCTTGGAAGTGAGACGTTTTGCCGCTTCCTCCTTGTCCTGGGAGAACAGGTAGAAGCTACCGCCCTGCGTGTTGTTGGTGAACTCCTTGTCAAAACGGGCCGCCATGGCGTCATCCGTGTTATCCCAGACCATGTTGCCGGCGAAGAACTCACTGTCCTCGGACAGGCCGAAGGCAGCCTTCTGAGAATACTTGTCGGATGCGAAGATCTTCTGGTCAACGTACTTTTTGTACACGCTGTCGGCCAGGTTGGTCGTCTTGATGAGGTAACGCTCATTGCTGCCGGAGGTATATAAGCCACCGTCAGTGAGGGACTTGCCGCCCAGAAGGGTGACACTGAAGGGCTTCAGCGTAATGTCGATGGGAGCGCGATCGCGGTCCGTGGCGTTGATGGTGACCTTGGCGTCGGACTGCTTGGAGAAAGGAAGCACGTAGCTGCCGTCAAGCACATAGCTGGCCTTCTTGACCTTGGCCTGCGCATCCAGATCGCCCCAGGAGGCAATGGCAACGCTGTCCATCACAAATGTAGTGTCGCTGGCGGGCGTCGTCAGAACCGCATAATTGTATCCCTTGAGGTCGGTGGGAACGGTGGCATCCGTGGCCTTGGTGAATGCCTTTCCATAGAAGTCGGACACTACGATACCGTAGGCCTCGTCTTTACCGTCCAGGACTACCTTCTTCTCACCCTTTACAAGGACGGGCTTGGAGATGAGTCCCTTGTGAATATAGTTCTTCTGGAAGGAGGCAATATTCGCGTGGTCGGAATTCTTGTCGATTTCGTAGGTCCAGTTCATCTCATGGGAAATCTCGAAGCGGAGATTCTTGGCCTTGCCCAGCGTGATGGTGGCACCCATATTAAGGGTAGCGGAGGCGCTGGAGTTGATACCGTTGTTGTAAGCGTAGTTGAGCTTTTTGGTGTGGACGTCAGAGGTCCCGATGAGGTGCTCCTTCACAAGCTTCAGGGCCTTGGTGGAGTCGATATTCACCTTCGCGAACTTGGCATCGGCCAGGTCGGCGTGCTTGAGGAAGGCGCACTTGTCGTCGCTGGCGGTGGTAGTGATCCTCAGCGAAGACTCGGGCATGTCGTAGCCCAGCTTGCGAAGCTCTTCGTAGGTGTAATAAGGCTCCTCGGCCATCTTAGCCATGTGCATGTTGGAGACGGGAGTGATCTTGGCAGCGATGAAGCAGTCCTTGTAGGGATAACGCAGCGTGGTGTCCATGTACTCCATCTCGTTGGCGTACTCGTCGGTCGTCTTGGTGTAGGCAATCACGTTGGTGGTGTCGGTAGGATTCACCTGCTTGATGTAAAGGTGCTTCATATCCACCGTAATCTTGGGGCTGGGAACGTTGATGGTTCCCGTGTACTCGGATGCCACGTGGATGCCCTTGGCCTCATCGGCCACGACCAGAGACACGGCGTAGGAGTCCAGAACGGGCTCGTCGTTCTCCACGGTAGCCTGGAAGTTCTCGTGGCTGAGATTGAAGACAATCTTGCCGGTCTTGTTGTCGCCTTCTGCACCCAGGATGGTGAGCTTGGGCTCGGCCAGCTCGGGGACACGGGTCTTGAGGCCGTCTTCGATCACGAAGGTGAACACTTCCTTGGCGTGGGCGGCGAGGCCTTCGGCAAGAGAGTCGGGGGCTACCTTATATACTACGTCAAAGTGGTCGACGGGCTCGTTGTAAGCAATGGCGATGCTGTTCTCACCGTCCGTGATGAGCGAGAACGGGATACCGAACTTGAGGTCCTTGTACTGGGGCACGAACACCAGGGACTGTACGCGGGCTTTCAGGGCGGCGATCTCGGCGTCAAGCGCGGAGAGCTTCTCCTTGAACTTCTCATCCAGCAGGGCCAGGATCTCGTCCATGGTGATATCCTTGCCGGCCAGAAGGTCAATCTCGGCCTGCAGGGCATTACGGATACCCTCTACGTAGGCCTGAAGCGTGATGTAACCGGGCTCCTCGTCGCTCTTGAGGATGGCGAGCTCGGCGTTCAGCATGGCCATCAGGTTCTCCAGGGCGGTCACTTTGTCGTCGATGGAGCCGAGATGGGTGTCCACGGAACCCTTCCAGTTCTCGAAGCTCTGGAGGAAGGTGTTGTACACGGAAGCGTCCAGTTTGGTGCTCGCGAGGTTGTCGCACACGTCACCAATGGTCTTCAGGTTGGCGGCAGTGGCCTCCTTGAAGGCATCGAGGTCGGTCTGAAGCTTGACGATGTTTTCCTCGCAGGCCTTCACGCGGGCCTCCAGGGCGGGGATGGTCTCCTCGTTGAGCTTCTTGATGGCAGCTTCGTTGGCGGTGACACGGGCGGCCAGCGTCTCGATGGTACCGCCGATGGCGGCGTCAAGAGCCTTGATGCGCGTGTCGATGGAGGACTCAAGGTCGCTCTTGTAGGTCTCCACACGCGTAGCCAGCGTCTCGATGGCCAGGGTATTGGCGTCGATCTTGCCGTCCTGGGCTTCGTCAACGGCCTTCTGGTCCTTGATGATCTTGTCAACGGCTGCCTGGAAAGTGGAAACTGCCTTCTGGAAGTCTTCTTCGCTCACCTTTCCGGCAAGGGCTTCGGTGAGCTCGGACTTAGCGGCATTCAGGCTGGCAAGGAGGTCCTTGTCGGCCTGTACGAGAGACTGCAGCTCGGGAGCCACCTCTGTCTTGTAGGCGTCCAGCGCAGTTTTCATGGCACTGATCTGCTGCTGCAGATTGGCCTGGTTGGCGTCAACCTTTTCCTCGATGCGCTCGAGGTCTGCCTTCATGTCCGAGGTACAGGACACGGTGGCCAGCGATGCGGCAAAAATTGCCAGCAAGGCATACTTGCATACGTTTTTCATACTTACGAATATTGAGCGTTATTACTTGCTTATTTCCATTCGCAGATAACCACCCGGTTACCGCTGATTTTCTTTCCCTTGCTGAAGAGGTCTGTCCCGCCCATGGGCTTTCCTTCCAACTGGGACTCGGGGACGCCGGCCTTCAAGAGTGCTTTTCTTACCGCCCTGACGCGCCGCTCGGTAATGGTCTGATTATAGGACGGTGTTCCGTAAGCGCTGTCGGCATAGGCGGTGAGGGTAAGAACCACTCCCGGGTGCTCCTTGAGGAAGGCCGCCATCTTTTCCACTTCCCCGCCATATTCTTCCCTGACCTTCCAGGAATTGCTGTCAAAATAAAGCTTGACGGGTGCCGGAAGTTCTACCGGTTCCTCTACCGGTTCATCGGCCTTCACCTCTACTTCTTCAACCTCTACTTCCTCAACCTTTACCTCTTCAACTTTTCCCTCTTCTATATGCAAAGGTTTGGACTCTACCTCAGGAGTAACGACCACCTCGGGTTCTACGACAATTTCAGGCTCTACTACAATCTGAGGTTCGGCGACCTTCGGGGCTTTCGGGGCTTTCTTGGCCCTGGCGCCAAAAGCGTAACGCAGGCCAGCCATCAGGGCGATGCTGGCGTCGGGGGTGGAGCCGTGCTTGGAGTTGACGGCATCCGGCATGAGCGAGCCGATGGCCTCGGCCGTAATGGAAAGGTTCTTTCCTACGGGGAAGGCATATCCGGCGCCCAGGCGACCGGCCATGAAAGCCTTGGCAGGTGTCCAGAGATCCTGGAAGTAGTCCGGCTTGAAGCTTACGTCTGCCTTCGAGGCGCCGTTGGAGAGTCCCACTATGAGACCAGCGCCGGCGAAGACATACAAATTGTTAAGCTTGGGGAGGGGATGCCAAATAAGATCCACAGTGGGCCTTATATAGCTGTAGCGATAGTACTCCTTGGTACGCATCACATAACCTTTTCCTTCATAACCGCCCACGCCCACGCGCAGCGCGAGGGGACGGGAGAAACGGTAGCCTGCACTGACAGCCAGCGCCGGGGAGGTCATACCAAAGAAAGATCCTTCTCCGGAAGCGTTGGAAAGACCAGCCTGCGCCTCAACCCACCAGGGGGAGGAACCGGCTGTCTGTGCCATGGCCCCCGTGGCCATGCCTGAAAACAGGGCCACTGAAAGAAGTATTCCAAGTTTAAGTGTCCGGGACATGTTCGTATTAGTTTTATGTAAAAAAACAGTAAATATAACGGTATTAAATTTGGTCCATCGAACCAAATTGGATTGTTTCAAAAATAAAAAAACCGTTATTTCTCAAGCAGATGAGAAACGCGGTACTCCGCGGGATTGTAACCGTATACGTTCCTGAACTGGATGCGGAAATTGGGGAGAGTAAGTCCCACCGACTCGGCAATGGCCGTGATGGAGAGCTCGGGCCTCTCTTTCATGAGACGCTCGGCTTCCTGCAGGCGGATACTGTTGATGTATCCCGGGAATCCACGTCCATACGCATACGTATTAAGGATTGCGTTCAAATGTTGACGCCGAAGACCGAAGCGCCGCATGATATCCTGGCGCTGGAGAGCGGGGTTGGTATAGAGACGCTCTTTACGAACGGCCTGATCGATAAGACGGAACAGGTCTCGGTCTGAAAGTTTGATCTGAACTTGTTTGACTTGCATGGGACAAAGATAAAGTACCTTCTTTAACTTTTACCATTTTTGACAGTTTGCTTTGGTCCACGGACCGAACTTTAAGTCAAAAAGCCAAAAATTAACCCATGTATCAAAAAACAAAAAAACTATACATTGCCACCACCATCCTGCACTTCGCGGAATTCTACGGGCGTCATGCCATATCGCTGCTTGAACTGGATGCGGAAATTGGCCATGGTAAAGCCAACCGCCTCTGCAACATCGCTGATAGCGAGGTTCGGGGACTCCCGCAGCATCTCCACAGCCTCGTCCAGGCGGATTTTATTAATATAAGAGGGGAAAGAATCTCCGTCGGCATAAATAGCCATGAGGTCGTTGAGCGTCTGGCGACGCAGGTTCCAGCGGTCCAGGATGTCCTGCCGCTGCAAACTGGTATTGGCATAGAGACGCTCCGAGCGGATGGCCGTGTCTATCTCGCGGAACAACTTCTCAGACTCTGCCTCGGCGGCCTGCAGCGTGGACGCACGGGCCGTCTTTTCATTGATCATGCGGGCCAGGGCATGGTTCTTCTGGGCAATTACGCCTC
>DGHE01000014.1 GCA_002392525.1 Bacteroidales bacterium UBA3856
GTCTTGGCGGCAGGCAGCCCCTCGTTGGCATTATCCTTGGCAGCGGCCTGGGAAAACTGGCCGACGAAATTCAGGACCCCATCGTCATCCCCTATAAGGAAATCCCCGGGTTCCCGGTGAGCACGGCCATCGGCCATAAAGGCAACTTCATCGTGGGTACGCTCTCGGGCAAGACAGTCATCGCCATGCAGGGCCGCATCCACTACTACGAGGGGTACGGCATGAACATGAGCGTCCTCCCCACGCGCGTGATGATTTGCCTCGGCATCAAATACCTGTTTGTGTCCAACGCCGCGGGCGGCACCAACCTCGCCTACAAGGTGGGAGACCTCATGATCATCAAGGACCACATCAACATGCTCCCGAACCCGCTCATCGGCCCCAACCTGGACGAGTTCGGGCCGCGCTTCCCCGACATGACGCGCCCCTACGACCCCGCCCTCATCCGCCAGGCCGTGAAGATTGCCGCCGAGGAAGGCATTTCCCTGCAGCGGGGCGTGTACATCGCCGTCACCGGTCCCTCATATGAGACACCGGCCGAGTACCGCTTCTTCCGTAACATCGGCGCCGATGCCGTGGGCATGAGCACTACGCCGGAGGTCATTGTGGCCCGCCACAGCAACATTCCCGTCTTCGGCATGTCCGTCATCACCGACGTTGCGCACGCAACCGAAGACGATGACTACGTAACCGACGGTGAAGCTATCGTGAAAGCCGCCGATGCCGCCGCCGACAAAATGACGGTGATTTTCAAACGGATGATTGCTCAGCTGTAATTATTTTTGTATATTTGCAGGATAAGGGCTAATTTAAACCGGCCATGCTGGAAGAGATCAGAGAACAGATCAAACAGCTGATTGCACGTTATGAGGCTGAGAAAGCGGAGAACGAACGTCTTCGCCAGGAGTTACATGCGTGCGAGGAAACCGCAGAAGCCCTGAGAAAACAGATAACCGAACTGGAGTCCGAGATAGAGACCCGCAAACTCACCGAGGCCTTCGCGGTGGCCGCCCCCGCCGACGCCAAGGCCAAGGTCGATAAACTGATCAAGGAGATCGATAAGTGCATCTCCTACCTGGAGGAAGCGTAATGGACCAGAAAATCAGCATCAAGATTGCAGACCGCATCTTCAACCTGACTGCATCGAGCCCGGAAGCGGAGGAACTGTACCGCAAGGCCGCCGATGCCATCAATGCCCGTTTCGCCGCCTTTACCCGCAGCCACCCCGGCCGCACCGCCAATGACCTTCTGTCGCTGGTCGCACTGAACGAAACCGTGGTGCGTCTCAAGCTGCAGAAAGACCTGGAGTGCTGCGCCAGCGAAGAAAAGCAGCTGCAGTCAGACCTGGAGCGCTATCTCAAGGACATTGAAAAATAACAGCCGTCAACCATCGAAAGCTGAAATCAACACGTTTCAACGCGCCGGGTTGACTCAGGCCGCAGATGGCGGGCCCAGGTTACCTCACGGGATTTTGCCCTTCGGGCAAGACGGGGGATACCAGCAAGCGGCCGGGACCCAAATCTTATTCCTATAAGATTTTCTGACTAGATGCTGACGGCTTTTTTTACACAAGTCTGTTTTCAAACGGGAAAACAGACTTGTTTTTTGAACACACAAAACCTATATATAAAATGGATATCATAAGCATCATTATTGGATTCGTTGCCGGTGCCGTCATCGCACTGGCCGTGTACATACTCCTCCGCAAAAGCATGCTCAAGGGAAAGAGGGACGAGATTCTGGAGAAAGCAGAGATTGAAGGAGAGAAAATCAAGAATGAGCGCATCCTCCAGGCCAAGGAAAAGTACCTTTCCCTCAAGGCTGAGCACGAGAAAACCGTGAACGAGAAAAACGCCCAGATCCGCGACGCCGAAAACCGCGTGCGCCAGAAGGAAAACACCCTCAACCAGAAGCTCTCAGAGGCAGATCGCAAAGCCAAGGAACTGGAAGCCCAGATGGGTGCCGCCAAGGCCCGCGAAGAGGCCATGCAGGAGAAGGAAAAGGAATACGAAGAGCTCCGCGGCCAGGTTATCCGCCAAATCGAGACCATCGCCGGCCTCAGCGCCCAGGAGGCCAAAAACCAGCTCATGGAATCCATGAAGGCCGAGGCCCGCACAGAGGCCCAGGCTTACATCAACGACTGCATGGACGAGGCTCGCCTCAATGCCGCCAAGGAAGCCAAACGCATTGTGATCAACACCATCCAGCGTACGGCTACCGAGACCGCCATCGAGAATGCGGTTACCACCTTCCCCATCGAGAACGACGAAATCAAGGGCCGCATCATCGGCCGTGAGGGCCGTAACATCCGCGCCCTGGAAGCCGCCACCGGTGTAGAAATTGTGGTGGACGACACCCCGGACGCCATCCTTCTCAGCGCCTTCGATCCTGTACGCCGTGAGGTAGCCCGCCTGGCTCTGCACCAACTGGTTGTGGACGGCCGCATCCACCCGGCCCGCATCGAAGAAGTCGTCACCAAGGTACAGAAGCAGCTGGAAGAAGAAATTCTGGAAACCGGCAAGCGCACCTGCATAGACCTTGGCATCCACGGCCTTTCCATGGAACTCGTACGCCTTATCGGCCGCATGAAATACCGTTCCTCCTACGGACAGAACCTGCTGCAGCACTCCCGTGAGGTTGCCAACATCTGCGCCATCCTGGCCAGCGAACTGGGCCTCAACCCCAAGATTGCCAAACGTGCCGGCCTGCTGCACGATATCGGAAAGGTCTCCGAGGAAGATCCGGACCTGCCGCACGCCCTGCTGGGTATGAAGCTGGCCGAGCAGTACAAGGAAAAGCCCGAAATCTGCAACGCCATCGGCGCACACCATGAGGAAACCGAAATGACTTCCCTCTACGCTCCCCTGGTGCTGGTGGGTGATGCCATTTCCGGCGCCCGTCCCGGTGCCCGCCGCGAGGTCATTGAGAGCTACATCAAGCGCCTGCGCGGCATGGAGAACCTCGCCGGTGCCTACCCGGGCGTCACCAAGGCCTACGCCATCCAGGCCGGCCGCGAACTGCGCGTGATCGTGGGCGCAGAACAGGTAAGCGACCAGGAGGCCGAAGTCCTCTCCGGAGACATCGCCAAGAAGATCCAGGACGAAATGACCTATCCCGGACAGGTGAAGATCACCGTAATCCGCGAGACTCGTTCCGTGGCTTACGCCAAGTAGGATTTCCTACTCTCCAAAGAGAAGTGCCGCGTCGGCCCTGAGGGCCGGGGCGGCTATTTTTTCGGGGATGAATTTCCAGGAGCCGATAACGGAAGGGTTGCCGATGACGGCAGGGTCTATGGCGCCGTGCTCCTTGAGATAGTCAAACAGGATGTTACGGATTTCGGGGTAACGGGCCACGACACGCGCGTCAATGAGGTCGGTGTCAATACCTATTTCATCCAGGAGGTTTCCGCCGCCGCTGGCGCGGTAGGAGGTGATGGCCACGTTGTAGGTGCGGGCCGGTTCGAAGGCGCTGCCATCGGCCATGGACTGCACGGCTATGCGCTTTCCGCGAGGCTTGGTAACGTCTACGGTGTAGTTGATGCCGGCGGCGGAGTCAAAGTTATACGAAGGGTGGACGAAGGACCAGCCCTTCTGCTGGTTGCGCGGGTTATCTCTGGGCTCAATCTTCAGGACATGTTCCGAGGGGCTGGAGATGGTATTGATCCAACGGTCGTAGGATGCCTCAAGATAGCGGACGATTTCGTCTCCGGTCATGGTAATGACGTACAACTGGTTCTCGAAGGGATAGATGGTGAACAGGTCGTTGAACACCAGGGTGCCGGCCTCTACGGTTCTGTTGTAGGTAAGCGGCGCGGCTATGGATATCTGGGCGGGTGCCTTCTGAATGCAGAGGGTGTGCACCAGATTCACATAGTCGCACATGCCGGTGTACGCATCGCGGGTACGGAGGTCGGCCTTGAGGGTGCCCACTTCCTGCAGGGTGAAGTCACGGACAGCTTCAAAGTCTTTCCGGAAGTGCTCGCGCATGACGGGATCGGCCTTGGCTGCGTCTACTGGGATGAGGTCGGTTTCGAAGGATTTCTTTACTACCTTGCCTCCGGAGACGGTCATATGCATCTTACCATGGGCCACAAAACGGCTGTGACTGCCGGAATTGAGGAGCGCTGTGGTGTCACGGTTCTCTACATACGGCCTGTGGTCGTGGCCGCAGATGAGCCAGTCCACACCTTTTACCAGATTGAAGGCATCAAGAGCCTCAGCTTCCAGGATGGAGCCGTCTCCCTGGCCACAGGCCGAGTGCATGGCGGCTACCAGAACGTCGGGTTGCTCGCGCTGGCGCACATAGTCTACATCCTGCTGGATGCGGGAGGCGATGGACTCGAAGTGCATGCCGCTCCAAAGCTCTTCCGAGAGCCAGGCTTTGATGTTGGCGTTGTTATATCCCAGGACGGCGATGCGAAGGCCGGCCTTCACCACCATGCGGTAGGCCGGGAAGTAGGACTTTCCGTTGTCGTTGCGGATGGCATTGGCGGCCAGGAAGGGAGAGCCGGCGCGGGTGAGACCCTCCTGTACGCGGTCGTACACGGGATGCCCCGTCTCAATGTCGTGGTTTCCCATGGCGATGGCATCATAATGCATGTACTCGATGAGCCGGGGGAAAAGGTGCGGGGTTACCGTATCTACATAATTATAATAGTAGGCGGCGTTGTCTCCCTGGAGGCAGTCTCCGGCATCCACGAGCAGAACGTTGTCAAAGCCATCGGCCGTGCGGACGCTGTCAATGTAGTAGTTCATGGCGAAGAGGGACTTCTTGATGCCCCCTCCGGTGTAAGTGGAGTCAAACCAGGTGCTGTGTACGTCGTTGGTAGACAGGACGGTGAGGGTATAGTCACCATCTTTCAGCCGATGTCCGCAGCTTCCCATCAAAAACAAACCTACCAGAACAAAGAAAGACAATCTTTTCATACCTATTCTCTTTAATAGATTGATTTATAGGCGGCTTCTGCCGCCAGCCCCTCTCCCGAGGAGAGGGGTTTGGGGTGAGGGTAACGTAGGGAGAATGGGCAGCAGATGAAAGGCTATCTTAAACCTTTCATCTGCTGCATTAAGGTGCCAGTGACGGCGCCTTTCATCATGCGGCGGGTGCCTTCGAACTGCTTGAGAAGGCGGTTCACTTCCGGGAGGGAGGTACCGGAGCCATCGGCAATCCTCTTGCGGCGGCTGCCGTTGATGACCTCGGGGTGCTCGCGCTCGTAGGGAGTCATGGAGAGGATGATGGCCTCGGTGCCCTTGAAAGCATCGTCAGGGATGTCCACATCCTTGATGGCCTTGCCCACGCCGGGGATCATGGCAGCGAGGTCTTTGATGTTGCCCATCTTCTTCACCTGCTGAATCTGGTTGTAGAAATCCCACAGGGTAAACTGGTCCTTGGCCAACTTCTTCTTGAGTTCGCGAGCCTCTTTTTCGTCAAACTGTTCCTGGGCCTTTTCTACCAGGGAAACCACGTCTCCCATGCCCAGGATGCGGTCTGCGATGCGTTCGGGGTGGAAGACGTCAAGGGCTTCCAACTTTTCACCGGAAGAAACGAACTTGATGGGTTTACCCACCACGGCCTTGATGGAAAGGGCTGCACCGCCGCGGGTATCGCCGTCCATCTTGGTAAGGACTACGCCGTCAAAGTCCAGGCGGTCGTTGAAGGCCTTGGCGGTCTCCACGGCATCCTGACCGGTCATGGCATCTACCACGAAGAGGGTTTCGGTGGGTTGCACGGCTTTGTGCAGGGCCGATATCTCGTCCATCAACTCCTGGTCCACAGCCAGACGGCCGGCGGTATCCACAATGACAACGCTATAGCCATCGGCCTTGGCCTTTGCAATGGCGTCCTTGGCAATCTTGATGGGATCCTTCTCTCCTTCTACGGTGAAGACGGGGACTTCGATGCTTTCTCCGAGCACCTTGAGCTGGTCGATGGCGGCCGGGCGGAAGGTGTCGCAGGCGGCCAGAAGCACTTTCATGCCTTTCTTGGACTTGAGGTGCAGGGCCAGCTTGCCGGAGAAGGTGGTTTTACCGGAACCGTTGAGACCGGCTACCAGCACAACGGCCGGGTTTCCCTTGACGTTAATCTCCTGCGCGGTGGAGCCCATGAACTCCGCAAGCTCGTCGTGCATGATCTTCACCATCATCTGCTGAGGCTTCACGGCGGTGAGCACGTTGGCGCCAATGGCTTTGTCCTTTACACGGGTGGTGAAGTCCTTGGCCACCTTATAGCTTACATCGGCATCCAGGAGGGCCTTGCGGATGTCCTTTACGGTTTCGGCTACATTGATTTCGGTGATTTTTCCTTCACCTTTCAGTATCTTGAAAGACCTTTCCAGCCTTTCGCTCAGGTTCTCGAACATATCTAATTTTTTAAGCCTACAAATTTACGAGCAAAGGGAGAAAAATGCAAATCGGCTAAAAAAATGTACGATTTTTTCTGTTTTAGCCGATCCGGCTAAAAAACACATGCAGATTTTAATGTTTTGATCATTCCGTTCCAGAGAGGTTCCCTACCTTAGGGGCATCCGGACAACGGTGTCCGGAGCTAAAAACAAATGCTTATGAAAACCATTCCCTGGAAGGGGGCGCTCATGCCCCTTGTGTTTCTTCTCGCCTCCTGCGACGACTTTTCTCCCGAAGGATCATCGGCCCGGCCGGGACAACTGCGATGGGCCCTGGAACGGGCCGTCCTCGTTACCAAAGCCGCCGAAGAACTGCCCGACACCAACGACTTTATCTTAACCGTACGAGATGCCGACGGCGGCACCCTCTACAGGGGCCCTTACGGGGACTCGCCGCAGGTGCTGGATGTGCCGGAGGGGTATTACACCGTAGGCATAGTCTCGGAGAACTTCTCCTCCCCCGCCTTCTCCAAACCGCAGTACGGAGACGAGCAGGTGGTCCGGGTCCCCGCCGGGCAAAGTGTCACCGTCAAGCTCCGGTGCACCCTGCAAAACGCCGGCATCCGCCTCAGGACCGGGCAGGACTTCCTGGAGGCCTATCCCGACGGCATTCTCTATGTAAAGCAGGCCGACACCAAACTCAAATACCTCTACAGGGAGACGCGCATCGCCTATGTGAAGCCCGGCGACGTGTCGGTGCTCCTATACCGCGAGAGCGGAGAAGACTACGAGACGCTGTTCACCCGTAACATCGAAGCGCGGGAAATCCTCACGGTGAGCATCAGCGCCCCCAAGGGCAGCGGAAACGGCAAGAGCAGCATTACGGTGCAGACCGACACCTCCCGCAGCTGGGTGAGCGAAAACTTCACCATCGGGCAGGGAGGCGGAGATGCACAGGGCACGCTGTCCGTGGGCGAAGCGGGTTCCCACATTGGCCAGAAGGGGGTTTGGGTCACAGGGTACATCGTGGGAGGAGACCTCACCACCAGCGGCAAAACGGTAAAGACCGAAGGCATTACCAAGAATACGCACCTGGCTCTCGCCGACCGTTCCTCTACAACCGACAAAGCCTCCTGCCTGGCCGTGGAGCTGCCCGCCGGCAAGGTACGACAGGCCCTGAACCTGGTGGATCATCCGGAGCTCATCGGCAAGCGGGTCAAAGTGAAAGGAGACCTTGTGGACAAGTATTTTGGAACCGTGGGTATGAAGAGCGCCACAGACTACCAGTTGCCGTAGCTACAGCAAGCGGTAAACCCAATGGACAAACCAGGAAACGGCTGCGTGGTACCATTTGTGACCGCGCAGCCACTCCTCCAGGTGCCACTCTCTCACCAACTCGCGGTCCTGTTCAAAGACAGACCTGTTATAAAGGGCCGTCTCGCGGTCATAGATGAGGGTGTTGATCTCATAGTTTACGTGGAAGCTGCGCCAGTCCAGATTGGACGCGCCGATGATGGAGAATTCGTCGTCGGAGACCAGCGTCTTGCTGTGGATGAACTCGCCGCCGCGCTCCAGAATGCGGACGCCGCGCTCCAGACACTCGGCATAATAGGAACGGTTGCAGGTCCCAAAGAACGGAGTGTCAACCTCCTGCGGCAGCATCACGCGCACATCCACCCCCCTCTGGGCTGCTCCAGCGAGCGATTCGATGAAAGACGGCGGCGGCACAAAGTAGGGCGTCTGGATGTACACATAATCGCGGGCGTGGTCCAGCACCCAGCAGTAGGCTGCCAGCATGGCCGATGCTTCCGACTCCGGGAAGTCGCTCACCAGCTGCATGGTCTTACCGGCAAAGGGGGCGCCCTGTACAGAAGGGTCGGGCAGATAGTGTTCTGGCGGATACGAGAAACGGCCGTCCGAAGCCCGCCAGCTGTCCATGAAGGACTCTCCGAGAGCGCGGACTATGGGGCCCGTTATGCGAAGGTGCGTGTCACGCCATTTATAAAAGTAATTGTCATTGAGGTTCATGCCGCCGGTGTAGGCCACCTGCCCGTCAATCACTACTACTTTACGGTGCTGCTGGTGGAAGATGCGGTAGAACCACTTGTGGAGGCCATGTTTGATATGAGTAAAGGGGATGACCTCGGCGCCTGCCTGGATGAGAGGCCTCCAATAGGCGTTGGGGATGGCCACCACTCCGCTCCAATTGTTGTTGAGAAAGCGTACTTCTACGCCTTCTCTGGCTTTTTCTATGAGGAGATCCCGCACTTCGCGGCCACCTTTGTCGTTGCCAAAACGGAAATATTCGATGTGGATAAAAGACTTGGCCCGGCGGATATCCTCCAGGAGAAGTTCCCGCTTGCGCCTGCCACATGTAATGATTTCGAAGGAGTTACCTCCGTAGACATCATTCTCCACGTTCATTTCCTTCAGCATCCCGGCCAGTGGCTGGAATGCGGATGGAATGGCACTGAGTATGTCGGGATTGAGCATGGCATGACAAATATAGTCAATTTGGGCCAAATAAAAAAGAGCGGTGCACGCGCGCGAAGCTTTTTCCGGGAAAAATAGTATATTTGCAGAATGAACCAAAGCGAGAACGAATGAAGCATTACCTGAAGAAACTGGAGGATCAAGTACACAACAGGGCGTTTTCTCCTGCCCTGAGTGACTTTGAAGGAGCAAGCTATACCTATGCAGACCTGGCCATCAAGATGGCTACGCTGCATGCATTTTTCAGGGAAGCCGGCATCAAGAAGGGGGACAAGATTGCCCTCGTCGCCCGCAATTCGGCCCGCTGGGCCATTTTCTTCCTCGCAGCCAACACCTACGAGGCCGTCATCGTTCCCATCCTGCCCAACTTTACCCCAAGCGGCGCCATGCAGCTCATCCATCACTCGGACAGCGTGCTCCTTATCACCGACTCCGACATCTGGAAGAATCTGGACCGTGAGCGACTTCCGCTCCTGAAGGGTGTTCTGGACGCCCGCGAAGACCGTCTCCTCTGGGGCACGCCGGAATACAAGTTGGCTTGGGAGAACCGCACATCGGCCTTCAACAAAGAATACCCCGACGGCCTGGACCCCATGAAAGTGGAATACCACAGCAACATGGACGGCCTTGCCATCATCAATTATACTTCCGGCACTTCCGGAGACCCCAAGGGCGTCATGCTCAGCTTCGGCGCCATGTCGGACATTGTGGAGTACTGCCAGCAGCACATCTCCAACCAGCCCGAGGCCATTGTCTCCATGCTGCCCCTCGCCCACATCTACGGCCTGGCCATGGAGTTCATCTACCCCTGCTGCACCGGATACCAGATCTGTTTCCTCGGAAAAACCCCGTCTCCGTCCCTTTTGATGAAGGCGATGCAGCAGGTGCGTCCTTCCCTTATCATCACCGTTCCCATGGTGATGGAAAAAGTCTATACCACCTGGGTGCGCCCCATGCTCAACTCCCGTTCCGGCAAACTTCTGAGCGCTGTTCCGGGCGTACGCATGTCCTTTTACAAGTCCATCGGCGAAAAAGTCCTTTCCAACTTTGGAGGGCGCGTGAGGACCATCATCATCGGCGGCGCTCCCCTCAACTGGAAGGTGGAAGTGGCCTTCCGCAAGATCAGCCTCCCCTACGCCGTGGGCTACGGCATGACGGAAGCCTGCCCGCTCCTGGCATTCGAGATGCCCTCCGGGTACGTGGCCGGGTCCTGCGGCAAACCCATCCACGAGATAAGGATCGAGTCCTCGGACCCCGAGCGCGTGCCCGGAGAAATCCAGTCCCGCGGTCCCAACATCACCTTGGGATACTACAAGAATCCTGCGGCCGATGAAGCAGCCCACACCGAGGACGGCTGGTTCCGCACCGGAGACCTGGGCGTGATGGACGAAGCCGGCAACATCTTCATCCGCGGCCGCATCAAGGCCCTCATCCTCAACTCTTCCGGCCAGAACATCTACCCCGAAGAAGTGGAGCAGGTGCTCTCCAACGACCCCATCGTAGAAGAGTCGGTGGTGCTTTCCCGGGACGGCAAGATTGTCGCGCTGGTCTATCCTCACGCCGATGCCGTGGTGGGCACCAACGAAGAGCAGCAGAACCAGATGGCCGCCGAAATCCGCAGTCGTGCCAACGGGCAGCTTCCCAAGTTCAGCCAGATTTTCTATGTGGAGCTGGTAGACCTTCCCTTCGAGCGCACCGCCAAGGGAAGCATCAAGCGTCACCTGTACAAATAGCCTATGCTGGAAGGGGTTATCAACGCAAGGGACCTCGGAGGAATCCGGATCGGGGGAAAAACCGTCCGGCGGGGCCTCCTTCTGCGTACCGCCCATCTGAACCAGGCTTCCGACGAAGATATCCGCCGTCTGTCGGAGGAGTATCATCTTCGCAAAATCTTTGACTTCCGCACTTTCCAGGAAGCATCGGCCCAGCCCGACCGTCCCGTTCCGGGCGCGGAGCACATCCTCCTGCCCACCCTGGATGTCGAGGCCGAGAAAAAAAGCGGCGAGGCCGTTCCCGAGGAAGTGTTCCTGAACCTGCAGGCTCACATCGTGAAGCTCTCGTTCATGAAAATCTTCCAGGAGAAGGGCCGGCAGCTCTATCCTTCGCTCATTCTCAGTGA
>DGHE01000030.1 GCA_002392525.1 Bacteroidales bacterium UBA3856
CAGGAGCAGGAGAGAGGTATCACCATCACTTCTGCCGCCACCACCGCCTTCTGGCATTACAATGGGGACACTTACCAGATTAACCTGATCGATACTCCCGGACACGTAGACTTCACCGTGGAGGTGGAGCGCAGCCTGCGCGTGCTGGATGGCACCGTGGCCACTTTCTGCGCCGTGGGCCGCGTTCAGCCTCAGTCCGAGACTGTGTGGCGCCAGGCAGACAAGTACGGCGTGCCTAAGATCGCGTATGTGAACAAGATGGACCGTATCGGTGCCGACTTCCTCGCCTGCGTTGAGGAAATCAAGACCAAGCTCGGTGCCACCGCTGTTCCCATCTGTCTCCCGATCGGTGCCGAGGACAAATTCGACGGCATCATCGACCTCATCGACATGAAGGCCATCTTCTACAATGGCTCCGAGGAACTCGTCAACTATCAGGAAGGCGAAATCCCCGAGAACCTCAAGGGAGAGGCCGCCCGCTGGAGAGACATTCTCCTGGAGACTGCCGCTGAGTGCGATGAGACCCTCATGGAGAAATATTTCGAGGATCCCGACTCCCTCACCAAGGAGGAAATCATCGCCGCTATCCGCAAGGGTACAATCTCCATGCAGATTGTTCCTGCCTGCTGCGGTTCTTCCTTCAAGAACAAGGGCGTACAGTTCCTCCTGGATGCCGTGATGCGGTATCTGCCTTCTCCCCTCGACAAAGGTGCCGTCAAGGGTACCGACCCCCGCACCGGTGACGAAATTACCCGCAAACCCTCCGCTGACGAGCCTTTCAGCGCCCTGGTGTTCAAGATTGCCACGGATCCTTTCGTGGGCCGTCTCGCCTTCCTGCGCGCCTACTCCGGCCGTCTGGACGCCGGTTCCTACGTGTACAACACCCGTACCGGCAAGAAGGAGCGCGTTGCCCGTCTGTACCAGATGCACTCCAACCACCAGAACCCCATCGAGTTCGTAGAGGCTGGTGACATCTGCGCAGCCGTAGGTTTCAAAGACCTCCGCACCGGTGACACCGTGTGCCTTGAGGAGAAACCTATCACGCTGGAATCCATGGAGTTCCCGGATCCCGTGATTGGTATCGCCGTAGAGCCCAAAACTTCCAAGGACCTCGACAAGCTGGGTCTCGCCCTGGCTAAGCTCGCTGAGGAAGACCCTACCTTCACTGTGAAGTCGGACCACGAAACTGGCCAGACCGTTATCAGTGGTATGGGTGAGCTCCACCTGGATATCATCGTGGACCGTCTGCGCCGTGAGTTCGGTGTAGATATCAACCAGGGTGCTCCTCAGGTAAACTACAAAGAGGCTATCACCTCCAGCTTCCAGCTGCGTGAGGTCTTCAAGAAGCAGACCGGTGGTCGTGGTAAGTTCGCAGACATCATCGTCAATCTCTCTCCCGCCGACGAAGGCGTACAGGGTCTCCAGTTCATCAACTCCGTCAAGGGTGGTAATATCCCCAAGGAATTCATCCCTTGCATCGAGAAGGGCTTCCAGTCCGCAATGGCCAACGGCGTTCTCGCCGGCTACGAGGTTCCTTCCCTGAAGGTAGAAGTAATCGACGGCAGCTACCACCCGGTAGACTCCGACCAGCTCTCCTTCGAACTGGCTGCCCGCATGGCATTCCGCCATGGCTGCCCCAAGTGCCACCCGGTTCTCTTGGAACCGATCATGAACCTGGAGGTTGTTACCCCCGAGGATTACATGGGTGACATCGTCGGTGACCTCAACCGTCGTCGTGGCCAGATTGTGGCAATGGATTCCACTGCCAACGGCGCCCGCATCGTCAAGGCATTCGTTCCGCTCTCCGAGCAGTTCGGTTATGTCACCGTGCTCCGTACGCTGTCCTCCGGCCGCGCCACCAGCACCATGAGCTTCGACCACTACGCCGAGGTCCCGGCCTCCCTGGCCAAGGACATCGTAGAGAAGAGTGGTTATCATGTTTCTGACGACGAATAAAATTTAGCAAAGAAAAAAAGTAATTGATATGAGCCAGAAAATCAGAATCAAGCTGAAATCCTTCGATCACATGCTGGTGGACAAGTCTGCCGCTAAGATCGTTGATACAGTGAAGGCTACGGGTGCAAAGGTTGTCGGTCCCATTCCGCTTCCCACCAACAAGAAGATCTTCACTGTGAACCGCTCCACCTTCGTGAACAAGAAGAGCCGTGAGCAGTTCGAGCTGGACTCCTACGTTCGTCTGATTGACATCGACGAGTCCAACGCCAAGACCGTAGACGCCCTCATGAAGCTGGAGCTTCCCTCCGGTGTTGAGGTAGAAATCAAGGTCTGAGACTAAAACCTGAACATAAGTAAAGCAGTCCTGCACCAGGACTGCTTTCTTGGCCCCATAGCTCAGCGGTTAGAGCAGCGGACTCATAATCCGTTGGTCCTGGGTTCAAATCCCCGTGGGGCCACTTCTAATAAGAAAGAGGCTGTATTCTTTGGAAAAGTCCAGAATACAGCCCCTTTTTTATTCTTCTGGATTTTCCACCTTGATGGTTTTGATTCCATTTTGCCGGTGCACTCCGTAGCCGGCCCAGTATCCCAGGGCACCGTGCATGTTGGCGTGGACGTTGTTGTCTGCGACAGGCCTGAAATCAACGATGTTGGCGGCGATGAATAGCTCAAAGCTGTTCCAGAAATTGTACAGCTCCGGTGTCATGGTACACAGTTTCACTTCCACCTCGTCACCCTCCCGGACATTGGGCATGTCAATATGATCCATGAGACGCTGAGTGCTGTATATGAACATTTCCGAGTAGCCGGAAAGGTTCTCATCCGTTGTCTGGGCCAGGGCCGATGGATGGAAACGCGTGTCCTTGCCTTTTGTGCGCGTGAATATTTTGTAGTAGTTCTCTTCTCCGGAAGGGTCTGTAAAACCGCATATGATTGTTCCCACGCTGTCTGCCACCGACCGTATGTACAGCGTGTCGATGGGAACGGGACGGGGAATGGAGGTTTCTGCCGTCGCCACGTAATCCTTGTATTCTACCTTGAGGGTGTACGTTTTCCCCACTTCCCCGGTAATCTTGGAGGTGGTGAACATATAGGGTGGGAACATGTCTGTGGTTCCCATGCCGGTGAGTATGACACTCTTCTCTCCGTCGCTGATACTCACTTTGGCCCATTTGGCCAGGTGGCTTATCATGGCATTGGCGTCGACGGGGACATTGGTGACTACGCCGATGCTCTCGGAAACCATCACTACGGGATGCTCTCCGTTCTCGATCCAGCCTTCCACGACCAGTTGCGTTTCTCCGGGCAGCTCTTTGCGCGAGCAGGCTACGGCAAGGAGAGGTATGATGATGAGGTAAAGAATCTTTTTCATAGCTTAGAACGAATGGAAAAAGGCCACGGAAGGAAGAATGCCGAGCGTCATGTCAAACGGCTGGAAAACGTAGGACTGCAAGTCATCGGAGATGTGCATACCGTAGGAAACGGCATTCTTGATACCCAGGACATTGTAAATGGAAAAGTTGAAGCCCGTCTTTCCTTTATCAGTCTTGCGGATGTACCAGTTGGCCGACAAATCCATCCTCACATAGGTGGGAAGGCGCTCGCCGTTGTACTTGCCGTAGTTGTAAACAAGGCGGCCGGCTACAAGGTAAAAAGCCTCGGGCCGGGTGTAGGGCAGGCCGGAAGCCACAATGAGGCTGCCGCCCACGTCCCATTTTCCAAAGTCGTAGGTGGCCACCACATCCAGCTCGTGCAGGCGTTCATGGGCCGATGAATACTCTGCCCCGTCCCGGAAGCCGTCCAGGGCGTCGAACGTACGCAGGCTCGGCGCGAAGGAATAGCTGATCCAGCCGGTGAGCGGGCCTTTGTTGCGCTGCAGCATGACGTTCAGGCCATAGGCGCGGCCCTGGCCCCGGAGAATACAGTCTTCCAGGCTGTAATTGCCATTGTAGATTTCCAGGATATTGCCAATGTAGTCCAGCTGGTTATAGAGCTGTTTGTAGTACAACTCCGCAGAAACAGACCATGCGTTTTCCAGGAAATCCGCGTTGTATGCGAGGGAGAAGTTGTGGGACCATTGCGGCGCCTGAAGGTCTCCGGCGGGAATCCAGAACTCTACGGGCAGGCCGGTGTTGGTCAGGCCCACCTGGAACAGGTTCTGGCGCTTAAGGCCATACCGGAGCGTGAACTTGCCCGCGCTCCGGGCATCGGCTACCAGCTCCAGTTCGGGGGTCAGGCCCCAGTAGTGCCTCTTTTCAGGACTCAGATACCAGTTGAGCCCTATGCCGGCCTTGAGCAGCAGCCAGTAACCCAGATAGTGTTTGTACTGTGCGCTCAGGACGGCTTCCATGGCATTCTGGCGGGGAACGTTGCCCGTGAGGCCGCTGTCATGGATGTGGCCGCGGCTGGAAGGATTCTGTGGCTGGATATCGTAGTAGGAATAGCGGGCGCCGAATTCCCAGTCTTTCCACTGCACCGTATTGCGGTAACCGTAGTCACGGATGAACGAGGGCATGTCGCCGATGATATTGAACGCTTCAATCCCAGCCTCCATGCCGTAGGTGCTGGCGTAGGCCGTCTGCTTCATGGTGGCGTCGGAGAAGTAGTGGTTCCAGTGCAGGGCGCCCAGAGCGTTGTACCATGTGGCGTCGAGTCTCTGGATGGTTGCCCCGTAGACAAGGCCGTCGTCCTTGCAGGCGAAGAAATCGGCCCAGACCTTGTCCCGCTTGTTTGGCTTCCAGATCCAGGTGACGTTGGCGTCGGTGAAGCCGTAGCGGATGGGGAACTCGGCATATTTGAGGAAACTGCCGTAGAGCAGGTTGACATACGTACGGCGGGCGCTTACCTTAAGGGAAGATGCTCCCATGGGAATGTCCAGCGTACCCTGGGCGTTCAGGAGCCCCAGCGAAAAATCTCCGCCCCAGTGTTTGGAAACCGTGTCCTGCAGTTCCATGTTGACGACACCGCCCATGCGGGTCTCCTGGCGGGAAGTCGTGGAATATTGCATGCCCTTGTAATGGGGCGTATTGAAGACCGAGAACAGGCCCAGGAGGTGCGAGACGCCGTAGATGGGAACATCCGCCTGCGAAACCAGCGTATGCGAGTGCTCGCTGCCCTGCATGTAGATGCCGGCCTCAATTTCCGTGTTCATCTGGACACTGGGCAGGAGACGGACAAAACGGATGGGATCTGCATTGCCCAGGAAGGAGGGGACGGCCGCAATCTTGTCCGTGTTCACCGTTCCGCTGATTCCTTTGGAGTTGATGACCATGGGCTTGTTGTACACGCGCTCCACAATCACGGAGCGGCTCACGGTATCTACGATGGGCGGGAGCTGCGCAGCCGCCGGCAGCCCCGGAAGGACCGCCATGAGTACCGCTAAAAGGACGGAACGTTTATTCTGTAGACAGCACATGGCTCATCAAAAAGTCTAAGAGGGCTTCGGAAACAAGGAACGATGTGAGGGCGTAAGAGGTACCGTCCGGGTACTTGAGGACAATGAGAGGGTAAAGGTCCATCCACTCAATGCCCATGACGGCTTTTTTCTCACCGTCCAGACACACTTCGAGTTCCGACTGCGAGGACCCCATAATCTGGATGCCGCCATACAGACGTGCATTCACTTTCCAGTTCTTGTCCTTGATATGGAAGGTGGCGGTAATGAGGGTTGCGTCGCCCTTCCGCAGTCTGTAGACGATGCTGCCGTCCAGCGCCATGGATATACTGCTGTTATCCATGATAAATGCAGAAGGCTTTGTGATGGATGCGGGGTCCAGTTTTTCTAAGAAAAGGTCCAGGGCGTCGGCTACCTGCTGCTTCTCAAGCTCCTGAGCCGTGAGGTGGTGCTCCGGAACGGGTGCGGGCTCTTGTTGGCAGCCTGCCAAGACCAGCATCAGGGCAGATGCCGATATGATATATAAGTTTTTCATAGTTAACAACAAAGATACAAGTTTTGTTCCGCTTTTACAAGCCCTTCCGCCTGTTCGTGCCCTGTAACACGCTTTCCCGGCAAAAACGCGTTATACGTCCCGCTGCCCTTGAACCCGCCGCACCATGTATGCCTCCTTTTTTGTATCTTTGTACAATATGGACTACAAAGACATCATCGCCCTTATCCGGCAGGAGGTAAAACCTGCCCTGGGTTGTACCGAACCCATCGCCGTGGCGCTGGCGGTTGCCAAAGCCGTAGAGATTATCCGTGAGAACTGCCCCTCATGCCAGACTGGCTGGCGCCTCAAGGCCGGTTTTCGCCTGGACATAGCCGTAAGCGGCAACATTCTCAAGAACGGAATGGGCGTGGGAATCCCCGGAACGGGCATGGTGGGGCTTCCCGTAGCGGCGGCGCTGGGCGCTGTGTGCGGGGAATCGGCCCGGGGCCTGGAGGTCCTGAAGGGGCTTACCCCCGAGGCCGTTGAAAGGGCCAAGCAGCTGGTGGCCGATGGCAGTGTCCACATCCAGGTGGCCGATACCGAGCACCTTCTCTACGTGAAAGCCACCGTGACGGTAGACGGAAAGGCCGTGGCCAGTGCCGAGGTAGACCCGCACGCCTACGCCGTCATCGAGGACGACCACGACCGCATTGTGGAAACCAGCTTCGCCGACCGCATCCTCATGAGCTCCGAGAGCGCCGCTGCCGCCAAGGAGCAGAACGGCATCGAATATGACCTCGACGTAAGGCAAATCTGTGACTTTGCGGCCGGGGCACCCTTTGAAGACATCGCTTTCATCCTGGAAGACCGCACCCTCAACCTGGCCCTCGCGCACGAGGGGCTGGAAGGGCAATACGGCCTGCAGGTGGGCCGTGCCATCCGCGAGAACCAGCAGGAGGTGTTCGGAGACGACTTTATGAGCTTTGCCATGGGCCTCACCGCCGCCGCCTCCGACGCCCGCATGGCCGGAAGCACCCTGCCCGCCATGAGCAACAGCGGCAGCGGCAACCAGGGCATCACCGTGAGCATGCCCGTCATCGCCTACGCCCTCAAATACAAGGTGGCCGATGAACCCCTGGCCCGGGCGCTCATCCTGAGTAACCTCGTTGCCATCCACATCAAGCACTACCTGGGCAAACTCAGCGCCCTGTGCGGCTGCGTGGTAGCCTCTACCGGCAGCGCCTGCGGCATCGTGTACCTGCAGGGCGGCGGGTATAATGAGGTCTGCGCCGCCATCAAGAACATGGCCGGCAACATCACCGGCATGGTGTGCGACGGCGCCAAGGTGGGCTGCGCCATGAAAGTAGCCAGCGGCGTGTCCTGCGCGGTACAATCGGCCGTCCTGGCCCTTCGCGGCACGTGCATCCCCTCCACCGACGGCATCATCGAGGACGACGTGGAGAAAACCATCCGCAACATTGGCACCATCGGCAGCGCCGGCATGAAGACCACCGACCGCATGATCCTGGACATCATGCTCTGCAAATAATCTACGCACTTTTGGGCCAAATCCCAAGAACGGCGAGGACGTATAACGCGTTTTTGCCGGAAAAGTGCGTTACAGGTATGGCCGATGGGGGACGTATAACGCGAAAAAGGGCCAAAAGTGCGTTACAGGTGCAGGGGGGGACCAGGTTCAGGCGTGAGTGGCGCAGGTCCGGGCATGAATGGTGCAATTTCCAAATGTTTGCACACAATTAACGTAAATATTAGTCCGTTAGGCGAAAGTGAAAAAAAATTTATATCTTTGCTCAATGGCTTAACCTATGAGCCCCATGAGACATCCTTTACTGTTAATAGCCGCCATCGGCGCTGTCCTTGTGTCTTGTTCGCACCGTGGCGTTCAGGATGTTACGGTTTCGCATGCCGCAGATTCACTAGCCGTCACAGACCCTTTTGAAGTAGACCTTCGCACCGCCACCGAGTACGGCCGCTCCCTGGACCACCCTTTGCGTGAGAAGGCCATTTCTATATGTCTGAGCCTGCTGGAAAGAGATGAGGCGAAGGCAGACACGCAGGCATCGGCCGACAAACGCCTCAATGTGCTGCGTGTTCTCACGGAGACGTTCCGCGCCAAGCGGGATATGGAAAACTGGCTCAAGTATTCCATCGAGATGGTAGAGCTCAACCGCACCTGGGGCTACGAAACCGACGCCCTTCGCACGGAGGCCGAGATTGGTGCGGCGCTCGCGCGCATCGGCCGGGAGCAGGAAGGGCTGGACAAACTCAACGCCGTCCTTGCGAGCCTGGCCCAGAAAACTCCGCCCAGCCTGGATGGCCTGGATGCCTGGATTGTTGCGGCTAAACGTAAGATCAATGTTCTGGACCAGACTAATAAGCCGGAGGATATCATCCCCCTTGCCCAGGAAATCATTTCCCGTCTGGATTATTATGAAGCACATGCTTCCAGTTTTACGGAAGACAGCTGGCGCCTTCCCCCGGACCCTATGGACAGGGGCCGATGGTGTGCATTTTATCGCTCGCAGGCGCATGCCTTCCTGGCCAAGGCATATGCCCTTCTGGGAGACCGCCGCAAAGCCCGCATCGAATTAGCCATCTTTGAAACATCCGAGCACGGAGGCACCCTCGGCGGGCGCAAGATGGTCTCTCCCGTCTGGAAACTGCTGGGAGAATGGAACAAACTCCTGGCAGTGGACGAAGAACTCCTGCTTCGCATGGAAGGAGACACCCTCAATGCAGACTATGCCGCCATCCTCCATGACCGCGCCGATGCTGCCAGCGCCCGCGGACATTACCAGGAAGCCTACAACTGGCTGGGCCGATACGCAAGGCTGCAGGAGAAGCTGGACCACCAGCTGCAGGAGAGCCAGGCGCAGGAGTATGCCGCCAAATATCATCAGAAAGAGCAGGAAGTCCAGATAGCCGCCGCCAAGGCGGAGTCCCAGAGAAGAGGTTACATTATTGTTATCTTCCTTATCTTCCTCTTCTCCCTGGCGCTCGCTTCCATTCATTTTGCCTACGAAAGAGGCGTAATTGCCCAGAAGAACCA
>DGHE01000074.1:0-131 GCA_002392525.1 Bacteroidales bacterium UBA3856
TCATAAATCCCATGTTGTGCCGGGTTTTGGCGTATTCTGCGCCGATGTTCCCGAGGCCAACAACCAGGTACGTAGCGGCCATTCCGATTAGGCGTTCTTAGCGGCATCGGCGGCAGCCTGCTGCATGGCGC
>DGHE01000074.1:198-2619 GCA_002392525.1 Bacteroidales bacterium UBA3856
GAGCAGATGATGGTGTTCTTGTCGGAGACAATCTGCAGGCCCTCGAACTTGAGGTCACCGGCTACCATGCGCTTGTCAAGCTCCAGCTCGGTTACGTCTACATCCAGCTGATCGGGGAGGTTCTCCATGAGACCACAAACCTTGAGGCTGCGGGCGCTCTGAACGAACTTACCACCTACGAGCACACCCTTGGGGTGACCGGTGAGGTTCAGAGGAATGGAAATGACGATGGGCTTTTTCTCGTTGACGGAGAGGAAATCCACGTGCAGGCAGTTGTCCTCTACGGGATGCCACTGGTACTCGTGAGCCACGGCGGTGTAGGTCTTGCCATCCAGCTCCAGGTCTACGATGTAGGAAGCGGGCGTGTGAGTGAGGCCCTTGAGCTCTTTTTCGTTAACGGTGAAAAGGATGTTCTCCTTCACGTCCTGACCATAGAGATTGCAGGGAACGAGACCCTGTTCGCGGTAGGCCTTGAGGGCGGCCTTGTTGCCTTTCTGGCGGATTTCGCCTTTGAGCGTAAAATGCTTCATTGTTAGATAAAATAAAAATGTGTTACTCAGTGCTCTCTTTCAAGCACCCCATTGCACCAAAAACCCTTGCGGTTTTTTAAGCGCGCAAAGATAGTAATAATTTTCGGAATTACAAAAACTTACTATCCCCTCGGATGATGTTTCAAAATGTCCTTCTGCCAGGTGGATGTGTCAATGTGCGTGTAGATTTCGGTGGTGAGGATGCTCTCGTGCCCGAGCATTTCCTGCACAATGCGGAGGTCGGCGCCGTTCTCGATGAGGTGCGTCGCGAAGGAGTGCCGGAAAGTATGGGGCGAAATCTCTTTCCGGATACCGGCCGCCATGGCCTGGCTCTTCACCAGCTTGAAGATGGAAACCCGGCTGAGGGGCCGTCCAAAGCGGTTTAGAAACAGAATGTCCTCGAAAGCGCGTTCGGCCGGGACGGGACGTGCGGGCAGGTACGCGCGGATGGCATCGGCCGCCACCTCTCCAAGGGGCACCAGCCGCTGCTTGTCTCCCTTGCCGATGATGTCTACAAACCCCTCGGGCAGGTGCACGTGCGAGATGCGCAGCGCCGCCGCCTCGCTCACGCGGAGCCCGCAGCCGTAGAGCACTTCCAGGATAGCGCGGTCCCTGAGCCCGAAGGGCGCTTTGAGATCTACAGATTCCAGGATGGCCGATATCTCTTCCACCGACAACACCTCCGGCAGATATTTCCCCAGCTTGGGCGCATCCACGCGGTCGCAGGGATTATCGGCCATCTCTCCCTCCATCACGCACCAGTCAAAAAAACTCCGGAGCGAGCTCAGAAGACGCGCGCTGCTTCGCTTGGAAAGACCCTCGGCCGTCACCTTTCCCAGGTACCGCTCAATGTCGGACGGGCCGATGACCCGCGGCTCCAGCTCCACCGCCTCCAGGAACGCCTCCACATCATGGCAATAGGATGCCACGGTGTTCGGTGACATCCTACGCTCGATGGTAAGGTAATTCCGGTAGTCCTTTATCATTAGATCCTTCGTCGCTTCGCTCCTCAGGATGACAAATGTTTTGTCATTCTGAGCGTAGCGAAGAATCTATAGCGTTCCGTACTTTTTACCGTACTGGAGCATCTGACCCAGATAGTCGTCGGTGTAAACGGCCTCGTAATCAACCACCTTGCCGTCCTTGACCACCGGCACGATGTCGGGGTTGATGAAGCCGCCGTACGGCTTGAGGTTCAGGGCCTTGTAGCGCTCGAGCACCTCTTTGTGCAGCTCGGGGTCGATGCGTACGGCGTAGGTCTCGATGAGGTTCTTGCCGGCCTCGTAGTCTCCTTCGCTCTTGATGCGCTGGATCTCGGCCAGGAGCTCCGCAAAGAGAGCGCGCAGCTTCTTGTAATCGTTCACCACGAAGTACGTCTTTCCGTCACGCACCTTTTTCTCGATCACCTTGTCGGCAGCGCCCTTCTCGTAGCACCACTCGGCAATGAGTTTGCGGTTTTGCATGTGGGCTTCGGTGTTGGGACGGCCCGGCTCCACGCGGGTGAACTGCACCATGAGGCCGTTCCGGATGTAACCCGCATATTCGGCCTTGTAGGCCTCCGGGTCCGGCATAATGCCCAGCTCCACCATCTTGGGATCGGCCGTGTAATACAGGCCGAAGAGGTCTGCGCGGGCTTCTTCCAGGGCCGATGCGTACTCGCCCATGGCCGTGGTGCTCACGCCGGGGAGGAGCTGACCCGAGCCGTGGCCCAGGCACTCGTGCAGGTCCGTGTGGATTTCGTCGGCAATGGTGCCCCACTTTTTGGCCAGTTCCACCTCTTTCTTATTATAGGCGAACTCGGCCAGGGTGCTGGTGGGCATCTCCTGCGCGGCGTAGTCGTAAGTGTGCGTGATGTTGGCGATGGTTACGCTCTTGGAACCGTGCTCCTTGC
>DGHE01000074.1:2663-8524 GCA_002392525.1 Bacteroidales bacterium UBA3856
CCTTGCGGATCCAGTCGGCGTTGGGAAGATTGATGCCGATGGGCGTAGACGGGTAGCTGTCGCCGGCAAGGCACACGGCGTTGATGACCTTGGCCGATACGCCCTTCACCGTCTTCTTCTTGAAGCGGGGATCTACGGGGGAGTTGTCCTCAAACCACTGGGCGTTGGCGCTGAGGGTCTCGGTGCGGCGGGAAGCCTCGAAGTCCTTGATATTCACGTAACCTTCCCAGGACGCCTTGCGGCCCAGCGGGTCGTTGTAGTCTTCGATGAAACCGTTGATGAAATCCACCGTGCCGATGGTATCCTTCACCCACTCGATGTTGAATTCGTCCCACTTCCGGAGGTCTCCGGTGTTGTAGTACTCGATGAGAAGGCCCAGAGCCCTCTTCTGGATGTCGTTCTCGGCCACCTCGCGGGCCTTCGCAAGCTCCTCGCAGATCTTCTCGATGGCGGGGGAGTAGATGCCGCCCACTTTCCAGGCCAGCTCCTTCACTTTGCCATCGGCCCCCTTCACCACCTTGGTATTGAGGCCGTAGGAGACGGGATGCGGGTCCTTCGGGTCCACGATGCCGGCGTAGTACTTCTCCACTTCCTCGCGCGTGACGCCCTCGTAGAAGTTGACGGCCGATTCCTTCACAATGTCGCCGGCAGTGTCGGTGGAACGGCGCTGGGGATAGATGGCGGGGTTGTAGATAATCTCGAGGAGGCCTTCATCGGCCACCCCGGCCTGCTCCATAAGCGAGGCAAAGTAGCTGCGCTCGCAGGAGGGGAAAATCTTGTCCTCCGCGTAGTGGTGGTGGATGCCGTTGGAGAAGAACACGCGCTTGGCGTAAACCAGGAAGTCTGCATATTCCGGGGTGGTCTTGTCAATGCCGTCGGCCTCCAGAATGGCCTCCAGCGCATGGCGCACGCGGAGGTTCTCCTTGCAGTTCTGGTCCCAGAGGATGTCGCGGCCGTACTTGGCGGCCTCCGCGAGGTGGTAGGCGTACTCCTTCTGCTGAAGGGTCAGGTTCTCCCAGCCCGGAATCTGGTAACGCATGACCTTGAGGTCTGCAAAGGAGTCAATGGTATACTTGAAATTTTCCCCCTTGGGGGCTTCGCAGCCGGAGAACGCGGCGGCCACACCTGCTATCAGCATCATTTTAACAGTTTTGTTCATTGCGTGTAGTATTGTCTCACAAAGTTAATAAAAATCATTATATTTGTAATTCTGATGAAATGTGAGAGACTCATATGGGCGCTTCTGCTGTTGCCGCTGGCACTGTCCTGTTCCGAGGATGACTTTACGCCGTCCGGGACGTCGGGCAGCACAGACCCCTTCTCGCCCGGTCACCGTGGCGCCGTGGAGCAGGTGAGAAATGTCATGATCATGGTCTCCGGCGGGCACAACTCCCTCTCCGGCTATCTCACCGACGACCTCGTAGAAATGGCCGATGGCTATCTCCCGGAAGGAACGGCCGCAGAGACCAACGCCTTCGTGGTGCTGTCGCGCCTGCCGGTGAACTCGCTCTCCACCACATCGGCTCCGGTCCTTTACCGCATGTACAGGACCCCGGAGGGCACGGTGGTGCGGGACACCCTTCGCAGGTGGACTACGGAAGATCGCCTTTTCGGAGGCTCCGTCCTGCACGATGCCCTTCTGACGGTTCAGGACCGCATCCCGTCCAAGTCCTACGGCATGGTCCTCTCTTCGCATGCATCGGGGTGGCTGCCGCCCGGCTATTATGAGAAGCCGTCCCATTTTGACACCATGAAGCGCGGGATCACCAGCATCGGCCAGGACCTGGACAGCAGCGTGTCGGTGGAGATGGACCTGGTGGATTTTGCCAGTGCCATTTCCATCCCTCTCAGCTACGTGGTGCTGGACTGCTGCCTCTCCGGCGGCGTGGAAGTGGCCTGGGCCCTTCGGGGCAAGACGGACGTGGTGGCCTTCACCCAGACAGAGACCATGGCCGACGGTTTTGACTACAAGAAAATCCTGGAGCGGCTTCTGAAGGAGCCCGTGCCCAATCCGCTGGGCGTGTGCCAGGACTTCTATAATTATTATATGGGGAAAACGGGCGTGAACCAGTCGGCCACCATCTCGCTCATCGACACCCGCCGGATGGATGCGCTGGCCGCGGTGTGCCGGACGCTGTTCGAAAAGTACCGCACGCAGATTTCCCAGCTCGACGGCAGTTCTGTCCAGGGGTACTTCCGCTACGACCGCCACTATTTCTACGACCTCCGGGACATCCTGGTCAACGCCGGGCTGTCGGAGGAAGAGCTTGAGGAGCTGGACAAAGCCCTCGGGGAGTGCGTCCTTTACAAGGCGGCCACACCTTTTTTTATGAACGGCACCCAGTACGGTTTCCCCATCCGTGCGCACTCAGGCCTGTCCATGTACCTTCCTTCCCGGGGAAGCAGCTTCCTCGACAATTACTATAAGACTCACATCGCCTGGAATCAGGCAACAGAACTCGTATTATGAAAGAATTTGTCAAGACCACCCTGGCCGTAATCTGTGGCATCGTTGTCATCAGAATCATCGGCTTTATCTTCATGCTCATGATGTTCGGCAGCGCGCTGGCCGGCTCTACCACCGTCCTGCCCCGCACCGGCGTGCTGGACGTGGACATGTCGGCCTTCACCCTGGCAGAGCAGACGGAGGAATCTCCCATGCCCACCAGCTTTGCCTCTTTCTCCGGCGGCATGGTGCCCGTCCTTGGCGTCCGGGATGCCGTAAAGGCACTCCATACGGCTGCCTCGGACCCCGGCATCCAGTTTGTGCTTGTGAGGGCCGATGCCCTCTCGGCCGGCATGGCCGATGTCGAAGAGTTCCGGAAGGCGCTTCTTCGCGTGAAGCAGAGCGGCAAGGCCGTTATTGCTTACACGGAGAATCCCGGCAACGGTTCCTACTACCTGAGCTCCGTGGCCGATAAAATCTACATGGGCTCCCAGCATGGCGGCAACAGCATGCTCATCGGCATTTCCAGCCAGTCCCTGTACCTCAAGGACATTCTGGACAAGCTGGGCGTGCATGTCCAGCTCATCCGCCACGGAAAGTACAAGAGCGCCGGCGAGATGTTCATCCGTAATACCGCTTCCCCCGAGAACCGGGAGCAGAACCAGCGCATGGTCACTTCCGTGTGGAACAGTTTCGCCTCCGAGATGGCCGCCGCCCGTGAGATTCCCCTCGACAAGTTCAATGCCCTGGTGGACAACCTGGCTCTCAACTTCCCGGAAGACTTCCTGGAAAACGGGCTGGTAGACGCCCTGGTGGACCATGAGGAGCTGCTCACGAAGCTCTGCACCGTGGCGCAGGTGGCTGGCCCCGACCAGCTCACGCTCATTCCTTTTGCCGATTATACCATCGCCCGGGCCCAGTCCCTGCCTGGTCGCAACCAGGTGGCCGTCCTGCACATGGACGGAGACATTGTGGAGGGTAATGACTATATGGACATTGCCGCAGACCGCTTTGTCCGCGAGATTGACCAGCTCCGCAAGGACAAGAACGTGAAGGCCGTGGTGCTCCGCGTGAATTCTCCCGGCGGCTCGGTATCGGCTTCGGTGAAGATCCGCCGTGCGCTGGACCTTCTCATGAAGGAGAAGCCGCTGGTGGCCTCGTTCGGCAACTATGCTGCCTCCGGCGGCTACTGGATTTCCAACGGCTGCCAGAAGATTTTTGCCGATGCCACCACCATCACGGGCTCCATCGGCGTGTTCTCCATGATTCCCGAGTTTGGCGGCGTTACCAAAAAGGTGGGTGTCGGCGTTGAAACGGTGGGCTCCAACAAGCACAGCGACATGTTCTCGCTCATGCGTCCTTTCGACAAGGCGGAACTGGATTACATGCAGGCTTCCGTTGAGGATATCTACGACTCCTTTGTGGGCCTTGTCGCCGCTTCCCGCGGCATGGACGTTCCGGCGGTGGATGCCATTGCCCAGGGCCGCGTGTGGACGGGTGCCGATGCCCTCGGCATTGGCCTTGTGGACGAAATCGGAGACCTGGAAGATGCCGTCGTGTACGCCGCAGCCCTCGCCGACTACCACTCCTCCGACGAGTACACGGTTTGTGACTACCCCGAGCCCCTCACTCTCATCCAGCAGCTCATGATGCGGCTGGGCGGCACCGGCTCCGAGCCCTCCATCCTCTCCGATACGCCCTTCGAGGCCCTCGGCCCCGCTGTCTCGGCCCTCAAGGCTCAGGAACCCGGCGTGGTGTATGCCCGCTTGCCGTACTCGATCGAGATGCGGTAGGGTATGGCGCTTTGCCGCCACGAACTAAAAGCCGCTCAAAGGCAGAAATAAAGTTACTACCAGGAGTAGGAGTCCTAATATGAGCAGGATACCTACTCCTTTCCATATCCACTTCACCCACTTCTCATACGGCACGCGGGCCATGGCCAGGGCAGCCATAAGCACACCCGAAGTGGGCGTGATCATGTTGGTAAAACCGTCTCCGAACTGGAAGGCCAGGACCATGGCCTGGCGCGATACACCCACAAGATCTGAGAACGGAGCCATGATGGGAATGGTGATGGCTGCCTTGGCCGTAGCGCTGGGAATGAGGAAGTTGATAACAGCCTGGATGCCGTACATGGCCGTGAGCGAAGTCACTTCCGAGGTGCCGTCCAGCGAGTTTTGCATGGTGTGGAGGATGCTGTCCACCACTTTTCCGTCCTGCAGGATGATGACAATACCGGAGGCAAAACCCACCACCAGGGCGGCGGAGAGGATGTCTTTGGCGCCGGAGACCAGTTCATCGGCAATCCTGTTGGCCGGGAAGCCGGCGATGATGCCGCAAAGAATGCCCATTCCAAGGAACAAACCCGTGATTTCCGGCATGTACCAGCCCCAGAGCGTTACGCCAAGGATAAGGGCAATCACTGTTAGTAATAGCACACAGAGAATCGCAATCTGACGGCCCGTGAGGGGCTCGGCTTCTACCTGCGCCTGCTGCTGCGGAGCCTTCCGGGTTTTGCGGGCATAGAGCACCACGAACACGCAGAGAAGGCCGGTGAGAAGGGCCCAGGCAAAGATACGGTAACCCATGCCGGAAAAGGGCGGCAGGTCTGCCATTCCCTGCGCAATGCCCACCGTGAACGGGTTCAGGAAGGCACTGGAGAAGCCAATATTGGAAGCTACATACACAATGAGCAGCCCCATGATGGCGTCATAACCCATAGAAGCCACCAGCGGAACCACAATGCCCACAAACGGAATGGCTTCTTCGCTCATGCCAAAGATGGCGCCGCCCAGCGAAAAGAGCAGCGTAAGGGCCACCAGCACCACTTTGTCTTTTTGGCCGATGCCCGCGATGAAGCGCTTGATGCCGGCATCCACCGCACCGGTGGCATTCAGGAGCCAGAACGCTCCACCTACTACCAAGATGAAAATAATAATCCCCGCCTGCTTCACAAAGCCGTTATAGATGGCCGTGAGGACCTGCCAGGTTTGCGGTACGGCGTTAACAGACTCGTAAGACAGGGTACCGTCCTCCGTCGTCACGTACTGCCCACCCGGAATAAGCCAGGTAAGTACCGCACAAAAGACAATGAGGATGGCTATAATGACGTAGGTGTTGGGGAGCTTTTTCATAATGGCTACAAAGATATGGAATTTGCAGAAAAAAGCGTACCTTCTCGCCAATCATGGCCCACTTACGGGTCTGGAAGGCCCACTACGTCATCGACCACTTTGAAGAACTGCAAGCACTGCTGCTTCCATGACCTTGTACCCGGCGGGGTTGGGGTGGATGGAGTCTTTGGAGAGGTCGCTTCTGGGGGCGCCGTTTTCATCGGCCAAAAGGACCTCCAAGTCTATAATCTTGTAGCCGTTAGCGCTGGCGTAGGCGCGTATTTTTTCATTCAGCGCAGCTA
>DGHE01000074.1:8584-8954 GCA_002392525.1 Bacteroidales bacterium UBA3856
GGGTGTCGGTGATAGCCGGGCGCCATACAACCTTGTCGGCCGGAATCAGTGTCGCAAGGATGGGAATGATGCCGTTGGCCGATGCCAGCTGGCACATGGACTGGAAATTCCCCATGATGTTTTCCTGTGAAATGTACCCCTGATTGCGGGCTATGTCGTTAATGCCGGCGATTATTATCACGTATTCAGGATGGAGGTCTATGACATCGCGGCGGAAGCGAACCAGCATCTGATTGGTTACCTGGCCGCTTATTCCGCGGCCGGCGATGTTGTTATTCTGGAAAAAGGCAGAATCGGCACTGAACCATCCGTCTGTAATGGAATCTCCCATTATTACAGCCAATGGCTGTTTGCCGGCCAAGGCCTCATT
>DGHE01000128.1:0-1745 GCA_002392525.1 Bacteroidales bacterium UBA3856
TGGATAACGCCAGCCTGCACATTGGCGCCGCCGCTTCCTACCGCACGCCCAAGGCCAGCGCCGAGAAGTTTGGCTACTACCGCGCCAGCGCCCGCAACTCCACCAGCATCAACCGCAAGAAGTATCTGGACACCAGCGACCTCGCCGGCTATGACCACAACCTCCTGTGGACGGTAGAACTGGCCGGTCACTACAAGGGCCTGCGCTATGAGGCCGCCTATGTCCAGGACAACGTGTCCTTCAAGGCCGATGCCGAGGATCCCACCGCAAAGATGTTCAACGGCTGGTATGCCCAGGCCGGTTACCTCCTGTTCGGCGGCACCCAGCGCTACGACGCCAACGGCGGCAAGTACACCAAGATCAAGCCCGGCAAGAAGTGGGGAGACATCGAGCTCTGCGCCCGCTATGAGTACTGCAACCTCAACAGCGGAAACGTATTCGGCGGCACCGCCGAGGCCTACACCGTGGGTCTCAACTACTGGGTCACCAACAACGTAAAGATGCAGATCAACTACCAGTACAACAACAACGACCGTTACGCCAACGGCAAGAACAAACTCTTCGTGGGCCTGGACGAGTCCGGCGCTCCCACCAAGGACTACGCCAAGGTCGTGACCGCCAAGGGCAAGGCCGGCGTTGACTATCACATGATTGCCGTCCGTTTTGAAATTGACTTCTAATACTTGAAAGCCTTATGAAAAAGCTCATTATAGCATCCGTCGCCATCCTCATGGCCCTTACCGCCTGCGTAAAGGACGGCCTGTATCCCTACACCACCTTCTCCTCCCTGGAGAACACCATCGCCTACGATGAGAACGACGATGTAACCGTTACCGTCAAGGCATCGGCCCTCATGACCATCAACGAAATCAACCTCGTCTACACCCTGAACCAGGGAGAGCCCAAGACCGTGGCCATGACCCTGGACGGCAAGAAGTACAAGGCTACCATCCCGGCCCAGCCCATGGACACCGTGGTGGAATTCTACATCGAGGCCAAGACCGATGACGCCGTCTCCAAGTCGGCCGTCACCACCTACACCGTGGGCGTGATTCCCATTGACTTCACTCCCCTCAAGCTCAATGAAATCAACGGCAACGACAAATTCATCGAACTTGTCAATACCGGTTCCAAGGACATTAACATGAAGGGCGTCACCATCCAGAAGGACGGAGCCGTGAAGTGGACCGGTTCCGAGGCTACCACCCTCAAGGCCGGTGCCTTCCTCCTCCTCTACAGCTCTGACGTAACCGTCACCGGCGGTGCCCAGGAAGGCTATGCAGCCGAGCTCACCTTCAGCGGCGGCCTCTCTGCCAAGAAGGCCGTGCACGTGGAACTCTTCGACCCTAAGGGCAACAGCCTGTCCGACTTTAACCTCACCACCCTCCTCAAGGCACAGGCCCCTGCTTCCTACGGTGTCAACGCCGACGGCAAGTGGTACTATCAGGACGCTACCCCGGGCGCCAAGAACGCCAACGGAACCGACGTAGTATTTGAATAAATACCTTTTTAACTCTATAATTTAATATGGCAGAACTTAAGATTGGCGAGATTTCCAAACCTCGCTTTGAATTCCGCAGCTTCGGTCAGAACTTCTGCGAAGCGCACAAGAGAATGGCACGCCTCTCCGTCCCCGTACCCGAGAAGGTATGGGAGCGCACCAGTGATGAGATTTACATCATCAGCGCCAAGAACGACATCAACAATACCAAGATCCGCGACGGAAAGATGGACATCAAGACCTA
>DGHE01000128.1:1793-3300 GCA_002392525.1 Bacteroidales bacterium UBA3856
ACATCAAGACCTATGTCCAGACCGTAGACGGCTTCGAGCAGTGGAATCCCCTCATGAAGGGCGAATTCCCCATCTCCAAGGAAGTTCTGGAGAAGGAAGTGTTCCCCGCCTTCATGGTGGAGATGCCCGCCCTCACCAAGGACACCTACACCTTCGAAGAGTTCATCGCCATGGTGAAGGCCTGCCCGGACCTCGCCGCCGTCCGCGTACACAAGCAGCGCTTCGGCTACATGGTGAACAATACCATCTGCGAGGTAGGTAACGTCCTTATCAACGGCGCCAAAGTGGTCACCATCAACTCCGAGAGCACCGAGATCGAAGACATCAAGAAGACCGTAGCCGACTGCCACCTGGAAGGCGTTGAGAACATCAACTACCTGCAGGCCATCAAGCGCGTCATCGGCATGAGCGACAAACCCTTAGCAAACGAATAAGCCATGGCACAGGAAATTGAAAAGAAATTCTTGGTAAAGGGAGACTTCAAGGCCGATGCCTTCAAAGCCACCCGCATCACGCAGGGCTACCTTTCCTCCGTGCCGGAGCGCACCGTGCGCGTCCGCGTAAAGGGTGAAAAGGGCTTCATCACCATCAAGGGTATCGGCAACGCCTCCGGCGCCGCCCGCTTCGAGTGGGAGAAGGAAATCCCCGTGGAAGAGGTCAAGTCCCTCCTGGAACTGGCCGAGCCCGGCGTCATCGACAAGACCCGCTACCTGGTGAAGAACACCGATGGTGTCCACACCTGGGAGGTGGACGAGTTCTACGGCGACAACGAAGGCCTCACCGTGGCCGAAGTTGAGCTGGCCGATGAGAACGAGCCTTTTGACAAGCCCGCCTGGCTGGGAGAAGAAGTTACCGGTGACCCCAAGTACTTCAACTCCATGCTGATGAAGAACCCTTATAAGAATTGGAAATAATCTTATGATGACGACAGATACGACAAAGGCGGTGTTTGATCCGCTGGATATGAACAACTACAAAATCGAGAAACTGCCCAAAATGCAGAAATCGAAATTTGAGGTGTGGATGGCCCGTCTGGGTGGTCCTCTGGCCATCATCGCCTTTGTCTGGATCTGTTGGTTCTGCCACATCGGCTTTATTGACAATCTGGACCAGAGCTCCCTGGCGGCAGCTGCACAGAAGCGGCTTGCCGCCCTGGGCCTGGACGGATTTATCCGCGCGAACTATGCCATGCTGGGCATTTTTGTCGCGAGTCTCATCCTCTGGATGACGGAGGCTATCCCCAACTACCTCACTTCCCTCATCCTCATCCTGGGAGTGGTTCTTTTCAATGTTACCACGCAAAAAGAAGCGCTGGCCCAGCTGGGGCATCCGGTCATGTGGCTCAACATCCTCAGTTTTGTACTGGCGTCCATGCTGGTGAAAACCCGCTTTGCCAAGCGCCTGGCCCTGGCCTTTGTAATCAAGTTCGGCCGCAGTGCCAAGGGTGTGCTGTGGAGCTTCCTCCTCATCAACCTGGTGCTAAGCGCCTTCATATCGGCCACTACCG
>DGHE01000105.1:0-9245 GCA_002392525.1 Bacteroidales bacterium UBA3856
TTTGTATCTTTGCGCCGGACAAAGGTGTGCACGCCCCGTGCCGGGGGTGCCTCAAAAGGGAAGCCGGTGAAAGTCCGGAACTGTGCCCGCAGCTGTGAACTCCTTAACGGTCCGGGAATGGTTGTGCCATTGAAGTAGATTCTTCGCTTCGCTCAGAATGACAGAAGAGTCCGTTTCGAGAAGGCCTCCCGCGCCGGGAGCAGTCAGAAGACCTGCCTTGTCAAGTTTAACGTAGGGGCTCGGGGACAAGCTTCGGTATAAACGATACATACAGTATTATGAAAAAAGCAGGTCTGCTTTTGCTAAGCGGTGCGCTGGTTTTTGCCGCGTGCCAGAAGGATCCCGTTCCTTCGAAGGATGCCACTCTTGACGGTAAAACCGTAGACGTATCCGCTATTTCTACATCGGCCCGCAAACTTTTTGTCCTCAATGAGGGCGGTCTGGGCTCCAACAACGCTTCGCTGGACTTCCTCCGCTTCCAGGATGGAAAGTACGTCACCGGCAGCTTCAAGAAGATGAATCCGGAGATCGGTGCCGGCCTTGGTGACGTAGGTAACGACATCGCCATCCATGGCGACGAGGCCTGGATCGTGGTGAACAACTCGGGTATCGTCGAAGTGATTTCGGCCGAGGATGAGACGGAAATCGCCGCCATCAAAGTGCCCACGCCCCGCAACATCGCCTTTGACGGTAACTATGCCTATGTGACTTCCTGGGCTGGTGCGTTTGCGACTTATGAGGGTTATAACATCGTCGATTCCAAGAACTGCAAGGGTCAGGTGTACCGCATCAACCTGGGCAGCAAGAAGGTCGAAGGCACCGTTGAGGTGGGTTATCAGCCCGAAGGCATCGCTGTCTATAACGGCAAGCTGTATGTGGCCAATTCCGGCGGTATCTCCAGCCAGCTGAGTCCCGACTATGCCTATGACAATACGGTGAGCATCATTGATGCCGCCTCCTTCAAGGTAGAAAAGACCGTCACCGTCCAGGTGAACCTCAAGAACGTCTATTCCGACGGCAAGGGCCGCATCTATGTGACCACCCTGGGCAACTACAATGACGTCCACTCCGGCCTCTATACCTTCACGACTGCCCATCCTGAGAGCGTGGAGAAAGTGGCAGACTACGTAAGCGTTTCCGCTATCTGCGGCGACAAGGTGTACTGCATCGGCACCGAAAGCGAACTGGACTGGTCCGCTACCCATGTCTATGCCTCCTGGGCCGCCGTCGATGGTGCCAAGTCTGCTTGGAACCTGACCATTACGGAGGCTCCTTACGGACTGGCCGCCCTGGATGCTTCCACCTTCTTCGTGTCCGACGCCGGCGACTACTTCAACCCCGGTACCGTCGCCTGCTACCATAACGGCAGCAAACTCTGGACGGTGACCGCCGGCGTGTGCCCTGGCCATTTCGCTCTCTACTAGTGCGCCTTCGGGGCTGCATACTCTTTTTTTTCCTGTCTGTCTCCTTGCCTTTGAAAGGCCAGGAGGCAGACACGCTTGCACCTTCCCATGTGTACTCGGTGCAGCAGTTTCCCGTAACGAGGGCAGCAGAGCAGGTGCATGTGCGCTCGCTTTCGGCTCCTCCCCGCAGCGTGGCCGACCTTCTCCGCCGTTTCACGGGCGTTCAGGTCAAGGACTATGGCGGCGTGGGTGGCCTCAAGACCGTGAACGTGCGCAGCCTGGGCAGCGAGCACGTGGGCGTTTTCCTGGACGGCGTCCAGATAGACAACGCCCAGAATATGCAGGTGGATTTGGGCCGATTCTCCCTCGACGGCCTGGAAGCTGTGTCTCTCTACAATGGGCAAAAGTCGCTGCGCCTGCAATCGGCCAAGGAATATGCGACTGGCGCGGCGGTGTACCTTAGAACGGCAGTCCCCACGCACGATGCGCTCCGGCTTCGCCTGGAGGGCGGTTCCTTCGGGACGGCAATCCCTTCGGTAAACTGGGATAAGGCGGTGGGGCGGATGATGCTGCGGGTATCGGCCCATATGACGGCCAGTAACGGAAAGTACCGATTCCCGTACTTCGATACCACGCTGGTGCGGGAAAACGGCGACCTTCTGGCCTTCCGTTTGGAGTCGCAGCTCTTTGGAAAGACCCGCCGAGGACAGTGGCAGGCGCATGTGTACGGCTACGGCTCGGAGCGCGGGTTCCCTGGCCCGGTCATCCGCCGTGCGCAGGGATTCCCTTTCAGCGCGGAGCGGCAGGCCGATGCTAACTTCTTCGTACAAGGTTCCTGGGATGAAAGCTGGGGAACGCGCTACTCGACGTCGGTGCGGGTTAAGTACGCGAATGATTATACGCATTACAACACGCATCCGGAACGGAATCCCATGGCCATGCCCTATAACCTGCATTACCGGCAGCAGTCGGGGTATGTGTCGCTGGCACAGAGCTATGTGCTCAGCAATCCGTGGTCGGTAGATCTGAGTACCGACTACCAGTACAATACGTTGGATACGGACGTGGGACAGAATGTGTCTCCCCGCCGGAGTACGGTCATTGCAGCGCTCGCGACGCGGCTGGTGTGGCCGGCTTTCCGCATGGCCGCGCACCTCGTTTATGAAGGGACCTGGGACAACTACGACACGCAAAGCGGCGGTGGATGGCGGCGGGACAATATGTTCCGGCAGGCCTGGATGCCCTCTTTCAGCGTGTTCTACCAGCCTTTTTCCTGGCTGTCGGCCGACGCCTTTGTCAAACGTTCCTATCGGCTTCCTTCCTTCAATGACCTCTACTACAGCCTCATGGGGAATTCCAACCTGAGGCCCGAGTCGGCCTTTCAGGCGGGGCTTTCCGTGCGTGCGAGGGGAGAGGCCGGTGTTATGGACTGGGCCCTGCAATTGAGTCCGTACTACAACCGCGTGAGCGAGAAAATTGTGGCCATCCCCACTTCCTCACAGTTTCGCTGGACCATGCTCAACGTTGGACTTGCCGATATCACCGGCTTGGACGCAAAGGCCATCCTTGGCTTCAGGTGGGCCGATTGGCAGGCCCGCTCTACCTTCCGCTATTCCTTCCAGCAGGCGCTGGATCACTCAACGGAGGGCAGCCTCACGTGGGGGAACCAGATTCCGTACATTCCGCTTCACAGTGGAAGCGTGGATTTGGAAGTGGGTTGGAAGGCCTGGATGCTGGCCTGGAACACGAGCCTTTGCGGAGAGCGATGGTCCCGGAGTGCCAATACGGAAGATTACAGGTTGGCTCCCTGGACCCTTAGCGACGCTGCTTTGTCGCATCAGTGGCCCCGCCTGCGGGCTGGAGTACAGGTACGCAATGTGTTTAACTGGCATTACCAGTTGGTGCAGGGCTATCCCATGCCGGGAACCGGCTTTCTCTTTTTTGTAGAGTATAATTTATAACTTTATGTTACTGAGCCTTTTATACGTTCTCATCTCTGGCATTGCCCTCCCTGTCGGGGGCATCCAGATGCAGTATCTTTGGCGCAACCAGCTCGGGGATGTCTACAGCCTCGGGCTGGGCAGCGCTGCCTGCCTGGGCGCGGCCGCCGCTACCATGAGCGGCTGGTGCTCCCTTACGGTGGGAAGCTTTATCTGCACGCTCATCTGCACCATCATCTGCTTTTTCGTCACGCTGAAGGTGAACACGCAGCAGCTCATTACCTTCGGCATCCTGTTCGGCACGTTCATCGGCTCGCTGGGTACCATCGTGGTGACCAATGCGCCCACCGGCGACCACCTCAAGCAGTACTATCTCTGGGGTGCGGCCAACTTCCGGCTGGAGGGCGTCACGACGGGCGATATCATCTTCTCGCTGGTACTGTTCGCGGTAGGATTTGGCGTAGCCCTGTGGCAGGCCGGGCGCCTGACACGGCATTTTCAGGAAGAAATCGAGATTCCGAATGCCGACAAAGCCTGGCTCCTTCTTGCCATCATGTGCCTTGTGACCAGTGCCGTGAGCATCTGCGGGCCCATCGGCTTCATCTCCCTGGGCGTTCCCAATCTGAGCCGGCTCATCTGCAAGAAAAAGGACATCCGTGCCCACTACTGGATTAGCAGCGCCATGGGCGTGGGACTCCTTCTCGTGACCTATCTGGTGGTTGAGTTTGTGAACTTTGGCATTTACCTTCCCATCAGCGCTACCATGGCCATCCTGGCACTGCCGCTCATGGCCATGATCTTCGTGAGGGGTGAGGAAGCGTAGGGGCTTGGCGCAGGTTCAAAGATCGCGTGCCCCTCAAAGCGCCTGCAACCTATAACGCGTTTTTCCCGCAAAAGTGCGTTATAGGTCCCACTCAAGCAGGACATATAACGCGAAAAAGGGCCAAAAACGCGTTATTGGTGCGGGATGTCCCGGAACCTGCGCCGTAGAGGCCCGCAACCTGCGCCGTTTACGCCGAGACTCGGGCCACGAATCCTTGCAAGCGCCTCATTTTCAAAAATTTAACTTTTTCTCTTTAGGTCAATCGGCCTAAAGAGAAAAACGTAGAACGCTGATTAGCAACGCATTATAACAGGCGCGAAGAGTTACCAGGAGACCGAGCGGAAGGGAGGCAGGGGCAGGCCGTTGTCGGTGACGACGTTGGCGCCGGCGGGCCAGTTGTGCCAGGCGTAGCGCACGGCGACGGGGGCGGGGACGGCCTCGGAGGTCACGAAGATGTCGTTGGTGTTCCAGTCAATCCAGGCCGATGCCGGATGCCACACGTGGTCCTCGCCGGCAAGCTCGAAGCCGCCCAGGACCAGTTTCTCATGGGGGCCGTGGATGCGCCAGCAGTTGCCGGTGGTGGTAACCCCGTCAAAACTCACGCGGGCGATGGCGCCGTCAAAGGCCACGCTCTTGTACGTGGGCGTCACAGGAAGATCCCGGAAACCGTAATCATTGGCAAGGGCCAGCCAGGCCAGGCGCTCCCCCACCTCCTTCTTATAGGGCGGATGGATGCAGTCCTTATGGCCGATGTCGGTAGTGGACGCAATGCCGCTGTGCGCGAGCATGGAAGGAATGCGGTACTGGTTCTCCACCAGGACGGGAAGCTTGGTACCGTCCGGTTCATCGTAGGAATAGGGTGCAATCTGCACCAGATAGTAAGGCATGTCGGGGTTTCCCCACAGCCTGCGCCATTCATTCACCATGGAAACGGTAATAAGAGGATAATCCTTCGGATTGTCCAGGTTGGCCTCTCCCTGATACCAGATAAAGCCGCGGGCCGGGTAATGCCGCAGCGGATAGATCATGCCATTGAACAGCTGCCCGGTAGTCACCTCTTCCCAGTGCAGCGTCTTGGAAAAAGCCACGTCAATGCCCGGCGTCTTCTCCAGCGCATCCACGCTGAGCCATGCCTCAATGGGCGTCCCGCCCCAGTCCGTCACCAGAAGGCCCACGGGCACATCCGGCATAAACTGCGACAGCGTCTTGCCAAAGTGGTAGGCCGTGGCGCTGAAGTGGCGCGCCGCCGCGGGCGTAGAGCACTGCCAGGATCCAGAGCAGTCTTCCTGCAACGTATCGGAATTGTTCCGCTCCACGGTGTACATACGCACGAGCGGCGTGGAGGCCGCGTCGCGGATGGTCTCATACGCATTGGCCACGCGCTGGTGGTCCCAGCCGCCCAGCGGCATCTGCATGTTGGACTGGCCGCTGCATACCCATACCTCTCCGATGAGAAGGTCGGTGAGGACAATTTCCTCCTTGCCGGAGCGCACCACCAGCTGCTGGGGAACGACCGAAGCTTCCCGCGTGGGGACATCGGCCCGCCACGTTCCGTCGGGCAGCACCCGGGCCGTTACGGGCTGTTTTTGCCAGGAGGCCGACACCAGCACTGTAGCGCCGGGCTTCCCCCAGCCCGTAACCGGCACCACAGCCTCCTGCTGCAGCACCGCATGGCTGGTAAAAAGATGATGGAGCCTGAGCTCCTGTGCATTCAAGGAAAATGTTGCCAGCAAAGCTGCCAGCAACAAACAGAAACGTGTTATTCTCATATAGGCAGTCGGTTATTCTTTTGCAAAGATAGCAAAAGATTGGGAAGGTAGTTCAAAACAGCTTCCCGAAACGGCCTGGCTTTCCAAAACAGCAGTACGGAAAGTCTGAAGCGTATACCCCTCCGTCTCCACGGGCAGGGTAAGCGCAACCGTATGGTCCCGCGACCCGAAGTTCACCAGCGCCACGCTGTAAGAGCCGTCCGGAAGCTGCGCCGCCACGGCCGCCACGCCGGACGGAAGCGCTCCGGAAAGTTTGAGGATACGGCTCCCGCGCGGGAAATGCCGGCACATCAGGCTCCAGGTATAATACCAGGGCCGGACGTCTTCCTGTGACGGATCCCCGAATACCTCGGTGCCCAGGATGTTCCACATGCCCCATAGCTTGATGTCCTCCGTTTTCCCCGAGTCTCCGCTACTGTGCATGGCGTCGTCCAGCATCCACGCGGCAGCGCCCGAGAAGCCCGCATTCATCACGCTCATCAGGAGAAGCGGCATGTCCAGGGCATAAAAATCGTCATACACCAGCATGTTGCAGTCCCCTCCCTTCGTGAAGGGATGCCCCTCCACGCGCTTCCAGTATTCCTTCGCCAGAGCCGCATCGGCCGGGTCGGAGAAATACTTGTAGCCGGCCTCTCCCAGGATGATGGGCGCATCCCCAGCAATGGCCTTGAGCTCCCGGAGCGTCTTTTCAAACTCCCCGCTCCGCACGAGGCGCTGTCCGGGATAGGCGTGCATGTCGTAGATGCCCACCTGGGGCACCGTCTCCACCGTCTCCCGCAGCCATCCTTCGGCATCGTAGGCCGATGCCCCGTTGCGGTAGCCGATCACCGCGTCGGGACCGGCAATGCGGACATCGGCGAGGGCGGGATAGAGGGACATCTCGGCCTGAAAATCCCCCACCATTCCCTTCCAGAAGGCGAAGTCCCCGTTCGGGGAAGCCCAGTCTCCGTCGGGCTCGTTGAAGATAACGAAGTACTTGATGCAGGTAAAGCCGTTCTCCCCCACCAGATAGTTCAGATGCCGCACGGAAGCTTTCACCCACGCCGGAGAATCCTTCATCTCCCAGGTGGGCGGGTTGTACTCTCCGTACACCACCAGGATGTCGTTTTCCTGGCAATAACCCAGCAGTTTTTTCAAATAAGCGGCGTTGCGGTTGTCGTCAAAGCCTTCTCCGTCAAAGTACGTGAAGGGGCTGTTGATCATGCAGCGCACATACTGCGGCTTCATGAAATCCAGCCGCTCAAACAGCTTGTTCCAGTCCTCTTCGCTCACCTCGGAGCCCCAGGAAAGGGCCTCGTCGTAGGGGTCCCATTCCACGCCGTTTCCCAGGTAGCAGGGATTGATGACTTCGTCTGTAACAGTAAGGCTTACAGGACGGGAACAGCCTGCCGCGGTGAGCAGCAGGCTATAAAATGCAAGGGTGATGAGTCTTCTCATTGGACCGTTATGCCATCTACAGGGTTATACATCTTGGGAAGGTCGTTGCAGAAGAACGTATCGGAACGCTTGTACATTTCCTTGAAGCTCTCCACGGAAACATGTCCGGGGAAAACGGAGAAATAGTGGCTGCCGCTTTCTGTTGGATCATACTTGTTGCGCCAGGTAACAAGGAGGCTCATCTTGCGGCCCGCCATGGGAGCCGCAATGTTGGTAATCCAGTAATCGGCCACCTTGAAGCCCTCCACGCCGGTTTCGGTAACGCCGGCCGGCTTTTTCTTTTTGGCAGAAAGAGCCGACAGCACCTTGAGATTGTTCACAAACACATTGTTGTTGATGCCCTGGTAGCAGTCCATCCCAATGAAATCCACATAATCGTCTCCGGGCCAGCGGAAGAGGAAGTCGCTCTCAGTGCGGGCACCGTCCATCTGGGGCGAGATGGCATAGATGAAATTGTGCACGCCGGCTGCCTTCATGTAGTCTACGAAATACCGCCACAGGCCGATAAACTCCTGCTCTGTGGTGCAGGACTTGCCCCACCAGCTCCAGGTCTGGGTGTGCTCATGGAAGGGGCGGATGATGATGGGAATGAGCTTTCCATCGGCTCCCTTCAGGCCCTTGGCAATGGCGGCCAGCTTGTCCAGCCAGCCGTTGAAAGTGGCCTGCGTGGCGCTGCCCTCCGTGAGAATCTCGGCCACCACCTGATTGTCTGAGTTGTCCCAGGCATCTCCTTTCCCGGCCTTGGGATTATTGAGGTGCATGCAGGCCGTTATGACCATGCCCCGGTTGTAGGCCTGCTTCATGAGCTTGATGCGGAGAGCGTTGTCCTCCACCTCCTTGGTGGAGCGCTGGTCCATCATGGAAGCAAAGTCCAGGGCATACACGCCCGGATAGTCCCCGCACACGGCCTTTGTATCGGAACCGCCCTCATCTCCATACCACTTGCGGCCATACATGAGGTCGTCGTGGTGTCCGAACATCCAGCCCTTTTCGCGGATGTTCCACAGGTTGGCATACAAGGCCTTTGTCTCGGCCGTGGCGGCAGCATCGGCCAGTGTCAATGTCACGGGATCGGGCTTTGCAGGCTCGGGATTCTGTTTGTTTCCGCCACAGTTCCAAAGAAGCGGAAGCGCCAGAGCGGCGGCTAAAACGATACTTTTCATTTACTTTACAATTACGTTGTAGGCCATCTTGTACATATCCGGCAAATCCTCCGAGAAGAACGTGTCGGGACGCGCATAGAGGGTACGGAAACTTTCCTCGGAAGGGTGTCCGGGATACACGGAGTAGTACACCTTTCCGCTTTCCGTAGGGTCGTACTTGTTGCTCCAGGTAACCAGCATGCTCATCTTGCGGCCGGCCATGGGTGCAGCAATGTTCGTAGTCCAGTAGTCGGGGTTCTGGAAACCTTCCACGCCAATCTCAGTGACGCCGCAGGGCTTGCGCTTAGCCTCCGAGACTTTCCCCAGGAGCTTGAGGTTATTCAGGAACACCGTATTGTTGATGCCAATATAGCAATCCATTCCCAGAAAATCAACATATTCGTCTCCGGGCCAGCGGATAAGGAAATCGCTTTCACCGGAGGCCTTCACGTTGATGGCGGGCGAAATGGCATAGAGGAAATTATGCACGCCGCGGGCCTTCATGCCATCTACGAGGAACCTCCACAGGGCCACATACTCGGCAGGCGTGGTGCAGGTACTGCCCCACCAGCTCCACTCGTGTCCGTGCTCATGGAAAGGACGCAGGATGACGGGAATCTGGACGCCGTCACTCCCCTTCAGGCTCTTTGCCAGGGAGGCCAGGTTGTCCAGCCAGCCGTTAAACTTGACGTTGGTGGCACTGCCCTCCTTGAGGATTTCGGCCGCCACCT
>DGHE01000105.1:9301-13873 GCA_002392525.1 Bacteroidales bacterium UBA3856
ATTACTGGAATTGTCCCAGGAATCCCCGCCCGTGAGCGGGTTATTGAGGTGCATGCACGCCATTACCACCATGCCGCGGTCGTACGCTTCCCGGATGGTGCGCAGCTTGTGGGGGTTCTCCTCCAGCGTCTGGAGCGCCACGGTACGGCCATCCATGAAGGAAGCCACATCCACGGCATAGATGCCGGGATAATCCCCGCAAACAGCTTTTGTATCCGAGCCGCCCTCGGTGAACTGCCACTTGCGGCCGTTCAGGAGATCGTTCTGATGGCCGAAGATCCAGCCTTTCTCCCGGATGGCCCAGAGGTTGGAGTACAGCGCACGGGTCTCGGGGGTAGCATCCTTGTCTACAATGGAAAGCACTACCGGCTCTTCGTCCGGACTGACAGGCCCCGCAGGACCGTCCCCCTTGCAACCACTGCAAAGGGGAACGGCTGCGAGCGCCACAAGTAGCATGAAATAATAGCGACGCATTGACTGATTACTCGTTAGGTACCTGCTTGGCGAAAATCATCACATAGAGAAGCGGGCTGTTCACGAAGCGGTCGTAGTCGGACCACTGATAAGCCGTATTCGTGGAAGGAGCATCGGCCAGTTGCATTGCAAGGGCCATGCAGCCTTCGGGAACCACCAGCGCCGACTTTTCGAGGAACACATAGCTTCCAGGAAGGAGCAGCGGAACGGTATAGCTCACCGTCTTGCTCTTCTTGAAGGTGACGGTACCACCTTCGGATTCGGCCGTGTCCTCGGGATTGTAGGTATAGGTGGTCTCGCTATGCGGCAGCCAGCCATACCACTGCGAACAGTCAATGGGAGGATTTACGGCCACACCGGCTTTCTTACCCACATAGAGGTAATCCCAGTAGGCACCGTCGGCTCCGGGTCCATAGAACATGGTACCGCTCAGGGAGCCTTCGGCAGAGGGCGTGAAGGTGAGGATGTTGTCCTTCTCCTTGGCATAGTTTCCGTTCCAGCACCAGGACTTGGCGGTAGACTGGTCTTTGGTAATAGCGCCTACGGCGCCGCCATAGACCCACTGCTCCTTCACCTTCCAGTCGCCGGCAAGGGCAAAGACCGGAGCGGGTGCCGGAGGTTCCACGGTATTCTTTCCCTCGGTTCCCTCGGTCTTCGAAGCATCGGGAATCTCGGCTACGGGCTCTACGGCAATCATGAACAGGCGCGGACGCTTGACAAACTTGTCGTAGTCGCTGTAGATGTTGGTCCAGTCGTCCACGCCGGAAAGCTTGAAGACAAACGCCATGTTGGGAACAGTAGCCTTCACGTCACGGGAGTCGTCCTTGTAGATCTGGTATTCACCGGCCGGATAGATCTCACCGGTGGTCACATTGCCGTTTGCATCCCGGAAAGAGATGGTACCGTTCACATAATCGCGCACCCAGGTGCTCTCGCCCACGGGAATCTGACGATAGAACTTGTGAAGGTCAATGTCCGTGTCCCCTTCCTTGTTCTGGGCTGCCTTGAACAGACAGTTCCAGTGCTTGCCGTTGGCGCCGCCGTAGTGGATGCACTTGCCGGTGGTATTGCCGTCGGCCATGATCTCATCCAGGGTGAACTCCAGGTAGTCGTCATACTCGGCCTCGGGGCCGAAGCCTTCGGCGGAATACCAGCACCAGCTCTTGGTGGAAGGATCCATGAGCGCGCCGCCGCCCCATTCGGGACCGGTACCGCCCCAGATCCGGGTGGTCTGGAAGGCATAGGCGCCCAGGAGGGTCTCGGTGAACTCGGTCATCTCGACGGTATAGGCACGGGCCTTTCCGGTGGCCGATGTCACCGTAATCACCGGAGCTGCGCCCGTAAAGTCCAGGGTGCTGCCGCGCTGGACGGAAGAAGTGGCCTTGTAGGAAAGCTCCAGGGTTTCCACGACAACCTTGGACATGTCGCTCACCAGGTTGGTAGCCAGCTGGACGGTGACGGTACCGGTGGTAGCATCTACATCCTTCACCTTGGCCAGGCCGGCCTGTCCGGCGAACTTGATGTCCAGGATGCGCCGGTCGTTGTTCCAGCTGCCCTCCTCAACATCGGCCCAGGGCTTCTTGGTGCAGGCGCTCAGTAACACAAGAGCGCCCATGGCGATGAAAAGTATATTGCGTTTCATGGTTACTTGATATTAGGGTTAAGGTCGGTCTCGATGGACGGGATGGGATAGAAGAGAACGTCCTCCTCACTGGTGATACCCTGACTCACCAGGGCCTGCACGGTGTGCAGCTGTCCGGTACGGCGCATGTCGTAGGTAATGTTGCCCTCGAAGGCAAGCTCGGTGATACGCTCCCGGATCACTGCCTTGCGGAAGGTGGCCTTGTCAAGACCTGCGGGGAGATCTCCCAGACCGGCGCGGTTACGGATGGCGTTCACCAGCGCATAGGCCTTGTCGGTGGGGCCGGCGGCCTCGGCATAGGTGAGGGCGATGTCGGAGTAGCGCATGAGGAAAGGCTTGGTGGAAGTCTTGTCACCCACGAAATCAGGGTCGATGTACTTGCGGCAGAACGGATAGGTGAGCTTCCCGGGATAGGAGGCCGATACGTTTCCGTCGGCATCGTACACTTCCTTGCAGATGAGCCAGTCCTTGCGGAGGTCTCCCGCCTCGTACATGTTGTCGTAGAAGCCGATGTTGGTCCGGTACTCGCTCCAGCCGTCGTGCGTAGGGATGAAGCTGTCGGCGTCTCCCTGCTTGAGGTACACGGTACCGCCGGCGATGTACGGGATGTACATCTTGGAAATCTTGGAATACTGGCCCTCGTTCTCACCGGTGCGGTCCATGCTCATGATGAAGATGTGCTCGGGGCCGTCGGGATAGCGGACGTCGTAGATGTGCATGAGGTCGGGATCCAGGCCATAGGTGGTCTGCTCGGGATTGTCCACCACGGCGCCGGCATACTGGGCAGCCTTTGCGTAGTATTCGTCCACGTCAAAGCTCATGTCCTTGTACTGGGGCACCTGATACTCCTTGGCCGATGCCAGGTAGAGGTAGGCCTTGGCCAGCAGGCCCTCCGCGGCAGCCTTGTCCACGCGGCCGGGTTCGGGCTTGGCGTAGTAAGGAAGCAGGCGTTCGGCCTCCTTGAGGTCTGCAAAGATGTAACCCCACAGCTCATCCAGGGATTCGGCCAGGCCGGCGGCGGTGTCGTCGATGGAGGAAACCACCTTCATGTGCACGGGCACGCGGCCGAAGTTACGGGCCAGGTTGAAATAGGAATACGCGCGCATGAAGTAGGCCTCACCGGTGAAACGGTTCTTCAGGGCCTCGTCAATCTTCATGGCGGGCACGTTCTCGATGACGGCGTTGGCGCGGTTGATGGTGATATAGGAGAACTTGAAGAAGTTACCCAGCGTCACGTTGCTGCGGAAGTTGTTCTGGCTCCAGGAGTCCAGGTCCTTGGTGCTCTGGGTAGCGTCTCCCTTCGGGTCCAGCTCGTCGGTATTCATACCGCCGAGGAACACGATGGCGCGGGAGTACTCGATGTAGTTGATGGCATCGTAGATGTACATGGTGGCCGCTTGTGCATCGGCCTCCGTCTTATAGAAACTGCCCTCGGAGTAGAAGCCATAGGGCTTCTCGTCCAGGTTGCAGGCAGCCAGGCAAAGTGCTGCGAGTATGAAAGCGAATTTGTTTTTCATGGCTGCAGGGAATTAAAAGTTAAAGTCAATACCGAAGGTCCATCTTCTCAGGCGCGGGTATCCGCCGCTATAGATGCCGTTGGCACCCACTTCGGGGTCGTAACCCTTGAATTTGGTGAAGGTGAACGCATTGTCAACGTTCATGTAAAGGCGGATGCTCTCCAGGAACTTGGTTGCTTTCCGCAGCGGGAAGGTATAGCCCACGGCGATGGTCTGGACACGCACGAAGGTGCCGTCCTCCACCCACCAGTCACTGAACTTGGTCTGGCGGTCGTCGCGGAGCTTGGGATAGCGGTTGGAAGGATTGTCCGTCGTCCAGCGCATGGGAATGTTGGAAGGCTGGCCGAAGGCCTGCGTGTTGATGACGTCATTGCCGAACACGCCGTTGAAGAAGATGCTGGCGTCCAGGTTCTTCCACTTCACTTCCAGGTTGAGGGAAGCCAGGAAGTTGGGGTTGGGATCTCCGATGATGGTGCGGTCCTTTTCGTCCACGGTACCGCTGCCGTCCAGGTCTACATAGCGGAACTCACCGGGCTCGGCGTCGTTGCCGGTAAGGCCGGCGGTGAGGCCATCTTCCAGGCTCTGGACAATGCCGTCCACCTTGTAGCCGTAGAACACGTTCATAGGCTGGCCGATGGCAAGGATATTGGTGTAGCCGCGGAACTGGCCCAGGCTGTTGCCGTAGTACTCATACTGCATGTCGGTGTTGGGGTCTGTCATAAGGCCGGCCTCAACGGCGTTTCCAAGGCTCGCCACGCTGTTGCGGTTGCGGGTGAACATGAGGGTGGCGCCCACCTTCCAGTCACGGTCGCTGTACAGGATGCCGTCCAGGGTGAGCTCGATACCGGTGTTGCGGATGGTACCGTCATTCACCCACATGCGGTCGTAACCGGAGGAAGGGGCGATATTGCGCTCACGCAGCAGGTCGTTGGTGACCTT
>DGHE01000051.1 GCA_002392525.1 Bacteroidales bacterium UBA3856
GCGGTAGTATGTGCGGCATAGACGGCCACACCCTTCCGGATAGCCTGCATGATGGCGGCTCCCACGGGATCTTTGCCGTCGATGCGTTTCACGCCCTTGAAGATGAGCGGATGGTGCGTCACCACCATGTCGCAGCCTTTTGCCACAGCCTCGTCAATGAGGGCCGAGGTGCAGTCAAACCCCACCAGCACGCCATGGACTTCGTCCTCGGGCGAGCCGATGATAAGGCCGCTGTTGTCCCAGCTTTCCTGGATGCGGAGCGGAGCAAAGGCCTCCAGCACCGCAGTGATATCTCCTACTTTCATGGTTTTAGAGTGCTTGCTTCACCTGAACGAGATCTTCGCGGATTTGACGGAGCTTATCCAGCACCTTGACACGTGTTTCCACGGTCCTGCGGTCTTCCCTGAGCCGCAGGAGGGCGCCTTCCAGAGTGAGTCCCTGGTTTTTGAGGAGATACTGGATCTGCTTCAGGGTTTCAATGTCTTCGGGGTGGAACAGCCGGTTGCCCTTGGCGTTTCGCTGGGGTTTTACAAACTGCTCAAAATAATTGCTCCAGTAGCGCACGGCGGAGGTATTCTCCCCCAGTTCCTGTGCGACTTCGCCCATGGTATAAAGAAGTTTGCCCATAATAGTGCAAATATAGCAAAAATTATCCCCTCTTTGAAGGCTGATGGGAGAAACTTCTCCGGGGACCTTCCGCCTTCAGCCACTTTTCATGGTCGAAGGTTTCTCCCGGGAAGGCATACGGCCCCTCATGTTCCAGGCCAAAGGCCATGTACGTGATGGGAAGGCCCATATCGAGGAACATTTTCTCATAGAAGGTCTGGACCTGCGTCACTACCTCCGGGACGCGCTCTGCGTGGGCGTAGACATCTGTCTCACAGGTATATACCTCCAGCTTATTCACCTCGGCCACAGCCTTGGTGTATTCGTACAGGTACCGGGAGTCGGTCTTGAGGTGGATGATGCCGCCGGGCTTCAGGAAATGCCGGTAGCGCTCCAGGAAAAGGGGCGAAGAGAGGCGGGCGTTTTCGCTTCCTCTAAGTTGGGGGTCGCTGAACGTGAGCCAGATTTCGCTCACTTCTCCCGGGCCGAAGAACGCATCGATGAACTCGATGCGGGTTCTGAGAAAAGCCACATTGGGAAGCGCGTTTTCGGTGGCGTACTTGGCGCCTTTCCACAGGCGGGCGCCCTTGATGTCCACCCCGATATAGTTCACGCCGGGATTGCGGAGCGCCAGGGCTATGGTGTAGTCTCCCTTTCCGCAGCCCAGTTCCACCACGATGGGGTTGTCGTTGCCAAACATTTCCTTCCCCCAGTTGCCCTTGATGGCGTGGTCCCGGAGGCGGAGTTCCCGGCTTCCGGGTTCTTTATCCAGGATGGCCGATGCATCGGGCTGCAGCAGACAGCGGAACGTCTCGTTCTCTGCAAATTTCTTCAGTTTTCCGTGTCCCATACTTTCTTTGTAACAAGCCCCATCCCACAGAGGCCCTCGGGCATGATGGGAACATTGATCTCCAGCGTCCACTTTCCCCACTGCGCAGGCACGACACCGGCCCTGTAAGGCGCATAAGCGTCATGTGAGAATCGGGTTGAGTTGCCCGAGACGGGAAGATAGACGGTCTCCCGGAAAAGGGAGTCGGAGGGGGATTTCCATGTTATATCCAGCCGGACATCGGCCGGAAACTTCTGCGCATCGATGCGCGTATAAAGGTCAAAATCATAGCGGGCCGTGCTGTCGGACATGTCCACGGCAAAAATATACGGTCCGTCTCCCCGGATGAATTCTTCGGTGGAGGAAGGCCTTTGGCAGGACAGTGCCATGACGGCCACGAGTATGTATGCCCAGCACTTCATCAGGCTTCTTTTTTCCTGTTGTTGCCACGCCCCTTGGAACGGCCACGGCGACGCTTTTTCTTTTCGGGATCGAAGCGGTTGATGGCGTCGTCTCCCACGGCCGTAATGAATTCCGGGGCGGCCACTTCTTCCTGACGCAGCGTGTCGGGTTTTTCTCCGCGGCGGTTCATGGCCTGGATTTCGCGAACCTCGGAGGCCTTCAGGGGGAAGATCTGTGCCAGTGAACCTTTCTCATAGGAAAAGTAAAGGGTTTCGGCGAGAATGTCGGTCTTCACCAGCCAGGCCTGGCCGTCTTCGAATTCCAGGGGCTCGTTCACGCGCGGGATGCGCGAATGGGCGTCCAGATAAGCCTCGACCTCGTAATTGAGACAGCACTTGAGCTTGCCGCACTGGCCGGCCAGTTTCTGGGGGTTCAGGGACAGGTCCTGGGTGCGGGCGGCCGATGTGGTGATGCTCTTGAACTCGGTGATGTAGTTGGCGCAGCAAAGCTCGCGTCCGCATACGCCCAGGCCGCCGATGAGGCCGGCTTCCTGGCGGGCGCCAATCTGCTTCATTTCCACGCGGATGTGGAATTCCTCGGCAAAGTCCTTGATGAGCTGACGGAAATCTACGCGACCATCGGCAATGTAATAAAAAATGGCCTTGGTGCCGTCTCCCTGGAACTCCACATCCCCGATTTTCATCTCCAGACCCAGGTTGGCGGCAAGTACGCGCGCACGAATCATGGTTTCCTGCTCGCGGGCAATGGCCTCCTGCCAGCGCTGGATATCGAAGGGACGGGCTTTGCGATAGATTTTCCTGAAAGGTTCTTTTTTAGGGTCCACGCCCTTGCACTTCATCTGACGGCCTACGATGGGTCCCTCGAGCGTCACAATGCCCAGGTCGTGGCCGCTGGAAGCCTCCACCACCACCAGGTCTCCGGTTTTGATGCTCTGGCCGCTGCCGTTGACGTAGATACCTTTCCGGGTGTTCTTGAAACGAACCTCGTAATAGTCGTTGAACTGCTCCTGGGCAATGCCCTTCAGCGTATTGTATACCTCCAGTTTGCAGCATCCCTGCCGGTAGCGGATGTCCTGTTCTCCGGTCGCTTCATCGGTGGCGATGGAACAGCCGCGGAAACAGTCAAACTGAATGGTCTCGTTGGAATAATCGGTCATACGTTTTGAATGGTATATAATTGATTCACCATGTCGGTGAAGAGGATTTTCTGGTTTACATTGCGCTCCACAAGGAGAAGGGAACGGTCCATGACGGCAAGGGCCCTGCGGGCGAAGGTGGGTTTGAGGCGCTGGGCCATACCGGCGTAGAAGGCCTGCGTGCCTTCCGGGAGACGGGCCAGCTGCGGCATTTTCTGCAGGAGGAAAATGCGGCGGAGGTCTTCTCCGGCCAGCTTGCAGAAGCTCTTCTGCTGCTCACGTACCTTGAGTTCCGACACAGCTTCTCCGGTTTCCAGGGCTTTGAGGAAATCCCGGGCGACGATGGCGTCAAGGATGTCGTGGAAAAGGTCCTGAAGGACCGTGTTGCCGGCAGCCTCACGGGCGTGGACCTCTGCCTCTGCTTCAAGGCTCAAAGGCTGTACGCGCATATGCAGGCAGCGGGAAGAAATGGTGACAAGCACTTTCTCGGGGGCCTGCGTAATGAAGAGGAACAGGGTCTTTTGCGGCGGCTCTTCCACCATTTTCAGGAGGGCATTGGCAGCCTGTACATTCATTTTTTCGGGGAGGTAGACGACCACCGTGCGATAGCCGCCTTCCACAGCCGAGAGCGAAAGGCGCTCCAGGATGCTGCGGGCTTCGTTGACGGAAATGTTGCTCTGCTTTCCTTCGATGCCAATGGCGGCATAGAGCTCATTTTCATAGAAATAGGGATTGGAAAGGAGCAGCTCCCGGAACGGGGCTATATATTGGAGAGACACCGGTTTGTCGGAGCCGGCCACGGGAAATACGAAATGAATGTCGGGGTGGATGAGTTTCCCTACGCGGGGGTTGCCGCCGTAAAGCTCTTCCAGAAAGTTGAGGACAATGGGGAATGCGCCGCCGCCATCCTCCTGGTGCAGGAGCATGGCATGCGGGATGTGGCCGCTCTCCACCATGCGGTGAAGGGCGCTGACGACCTCCTCATTGCCAAATACGCGCATATTATTTCTTTCTTCGGCCTACAAATTCGGCTAATTTTGCAAGATACAACTTTTCTTTGGATTCCGGAAGGATTTCCAGGTAGGAAATGGCTTTTTCCTTACAGGAATCTATCACTTTGCCGGCTTTTTCCACTCCACCGCACTCCTTGACAAAGGCGGTGACATCGGCTATATATTCCGGATGATCCGGGATATTCTTCACTTTTTCGCGGATGGCCTTCTGCGTAGCGGCATCGGCCCCGTCCAGCGCGCACAGGAGCGGCTGCGTTATTTTCTGTTCCTTGAGATCGATGCCCACGGGCTTGCCGATGGAAGAGGCATCTTCCTCATAGTCAAAGATATCGTCCTTGATCTGGAAAGCAAGGCCCAGGTTGAGGGCGAAGTCTCCCATGGCGCGCACAGTCGTTTCCGGGGCTCCTACGGAGAGGGCCGCCGACATAGCTGCGCTTTCGAACAAGGAAGCGGTTTTTCCGTAGATGATACGCATATAATCGGCCTGGGTAGTGTCGGCCGACGACGCCTTCTGCATCTGGAGAAGCTCTCCTTCCGTAAGATGGCCGATGGTCTGGGCGAAGAGGCGAAGGACGCGATCGGCTTCCCGGCGGGCGCCGAGCACCAGTCTCAGGCACTTGGCCAGCCAGTAATCGCCGATCAGGACAGCGGCGCTGCCTCCGAGAAGGGATGCGACCGTGGGAAGGCCGCGGCGCTCGGTGGCGCCGTCCACGACGTCGTCGTGCAGGAGGGTGGCGTTATGCAGGAGCTCGGTGGCGGCGGCATAGCGATAGGTGTCTTCGGGCGGGGGCGTGGCAATGCCGGCGGCCTGGGCTACGAGAAGGGCCAGCATGGGCCGCATCATTTTGCCCGGGTGCTCCCGGAGGCTGCGGTTGGTGCTGTCCAGAAGCTGGATATCGCTCTGGAGCGCCGTGTCAATGAAACTGTTCACCAGCCCCAGACCGGGCTGCAGATAGGCTTTGATCTCTTCCATTATGAAAAGATGCAGCGCGCGAACTCTGTTGCTTCACGCGCTGCCTGTTTTGTGCATTTTGTCAGTAACTGCCTTATTAAAAGAAGATACCGGCAGTGATCTTGATACCCTGATAGTTGGTGTCCTTGAGAGCGTTCACAACCTGATCGCCGGAGGCATTGGCCAGGGCGCCCAGGTTCTTGAACCACTCTACACGAAGCTGAACGTGCTTGAAGACATCGGCACCTACGCCCACGCCAAAGCCCCATTCCAGCTTGTTGGTCACATCTTTGACGGCGGCTTCATTACCGGTTACCTGATATCCGATAAAAGGTTCCGCCACCAGGAACGGACGGGCCACGAGAAGGTCAAGGCCAATCTGGACACCGGCCGAGGCTTCTACATAGCCGGACTTGTACTGAACGTTATCGATGGTGGTACCCTTCATATTATAGGTGAGGGAGGGCTGGATGGCCAGGGCTCCGATGTTGATCTTATAAGCTACACCGGCATGCCAGAGGTTTGCGCTGGTTACTTCCTTGGCGGCATCGGAAAGTTTTGTAGTAGAGGAGGTGTAACCTCCCACGATGCCGAACTGGGCGTGAGCCATGGTCACGGAGGCCAGGGCCACGACGATAACGGTTAAAAGTTTTTTCATACTGTTAAATATTACAGGTTTGCATTGATTTTATCAACCAGGGCGTTCTTGGGCATGGCACCCACCGTCTTGTCCACAATCTGGCCGTTCTTGAAGAACAGCAGCGTGGGAATGCTCATAATGCGGTACTGGGCGGCCACTTCGTCGGCGTCGTCCACATTCACTTTCACGACTTCCATCTTGCCGGCCATTTCTTCTTCGACCTCGTCCAGGATGGGAGACAGCATGCGGCACGGACCGCACCAGGTGGCCCAGAAGTCCACCACCACCAGCTTCTCGCTCTGGAGAAGTTCGGTGAAATTATTGTTTGTTGCTACTTTTGCCATTGTCTTTATTTTAATAGTTAATAACGTACAAATATAAGTATTTTTTCCAAAACAATTCCCCTACGCCGCCGTTAGCCCCGCCGATGCCACCTCGCCGTCGGCCCCGCTCCCCCTCGTCGGCCCAGATCGGGCTCCATGCAGGCACTGCTCCCGGCAACATACAGGCGCTGCTCCCGGCAACATACAGGCGCTGCTCCCGGCAACATACAGGCGCTGCTCCCGGCCGCGTTGACACGTAGAATGCACAGACGGCCGATTTGGCGTCAACGCGGCAAGGAAATCGGCCAAAAACGGCAAAATGCCGGCCGCGTTGACACACAGAACGCACAGAATGGCGATTTGGCGTCAACGCGGCAACAACGCCTTCCCGTCGCAACAACGCCTTTCCGTCGCAACCGGACGCCGCGGTATCACTGCCGCCCCCCGAAGCGCCATCGGCCGTCCCCGGAAGCACCGCCGCCCCCCGAAGCGCCATCGGCCGGCATGGTCAAAAAAGTTATTTTTCTGCCACATTACCGGCTAAAACAGAAAAACTTCGCCGAAAATCGGCTAAAACATCACTTTCTTTTAGCCGATTGTTGAATGCGGGAGCAGGATTCACTATGTTTGGAACATGAAAGAGTCCTATCATATTTGCTTTACCTCGCACCAGGAGGTCCTGTTCCGTGACGAGGAAGACCACGGCATGATGCTGAACCTGATGGCACTGCGTGCCTATTCCTCTGATACCGAAATCCTCGTGGAGGCAGAGATGTCCACACACGTGCATCAGAACGTGTTTTCCGGCAGGCCTATGGAGTACGCCGCCGCTCTCCGCATGTCGTATACCAAGTACTTCAACCAGAAATATGGCCGTACGGGACGGTTTGGGGAGAAATACACCTACCTCCTGAAGGTCGAAGGATTCAACCACCAGATGGTGCTTGAGAGTTATATCCTTCGGAACGGGCTGCATCACCAGGCTGCTGCAACGGCCCTTGGCTACAAGTACTGCACGGCACGGGAGCTGTTCGTGGAGGATATCGGCCTGTCTTCAGAGAAGGCTGCTCCCCTTTCACGAGCCGACATCGCCTCCCGCCTGCCACGCCACGCCGAATTCCCCGACGAGTTCCAGATGAGTGCCGATGGTGTCTTCCTCCGGCGCAGCTTCATGGAGATACGCCGGGCCGAGCAGTTCTACGGTTCTCCCCGCAACTACCTCTATCAGATGAACCGGCTGAGTGATGAAGACTGGACACGCAGCCAGGAGGCAGACCATACCGGAAATCCCATCACGCTGGACATGCTGGAGCCCGGGTATGAGGGCAGCATCGATCAGCTGCTGAGGAACGAGAACGGCCGCGCATTCAGCCGGACCCGGCTGCAGGACATGGACGTATGCAGACTGATAGACAAAGACATTCTGCCCGGCTACGGCGTCACTTCCGTATACCAGCTCACCGGAAGCCAGAAGCAGCGCATTGCCCGGGAGCTCTACTACGAATACCACCTTCCCGAAGCCCAGATCAAGCGATGCCTGGTGCTCGGCTAAGTGGGGCGGGTGCCGCAAAGCCGTGCCGCCACTACTTCCGCCGATACCTGGCCGCCATTGCCGCCGCCCATTCTGCCGACGCGTGCATCCCGGCCTTTCTCCCGGCCGCGTTGACACGTAGAATGCGCAGACGGCCGATTTGGCGTCAACGCGGCAAGGAAATCGGCCAAAAACGGCAAAATGCCGGCCGCGTTGACACACAGAACGCACAGACGGCCGATTTGGCGTCAACGCGGCAAGCGTAAGGGGGGAGGCGATGCCGTGGCTGGGCCAGACAGGGACCGATGCCGTGGCAGGGCCGATGCAAGTGCCAGCGCCGGAGCCGATGCCCGCGCCGTGGCAGCGCCGCAGCAGTGCCGGCCCGGCGCTACAGTGCGTCCTCCACGGGGAGGACGTAGGCGCGAAGGCCGAGGGCGCGGTTGGCGGCGTCGGTCTCGCGGAGGGCAGCCATCACCCTGGGGGCGAGGTTGTCTTCCACGACGCTCAGCAGGGCGTGATTCTGTGTGGGCCAGGCGTGGTTGCCAAGGTGGGGCTCACCGTCCACGGAGCCGCGGCCGCCGATTTCTTCCCATGTGGTGTAGCCGCGCTGGCCAAGGTTCTCCAGAAGATCCACAATCTCCTGATTGTAGGCCTGGTTGTATGCTATAAAAATTGCTTTCATAGATTCTTCACTTCGTTCAGAATGACAGGAATAACGGTTAGCTGCGGCGGGCACGGCGTTTTTCACGATGTTCACACAGGCCGCAGTACACCACGGGAATCAGGACCAGGGTAATGAGCGTGGAGACAGACAAACCCCAAGCCACGGTGGTACCCAGGCCGTTCCAGAGCTCGGAGCCCTCGCCGCGACCCAGTGCCATGGGCAGCATACCCAGCACGGTGGTGAGGGTTGTCATGAGGATAGGACGCAGACGGGCTTTGGCGGCCGATACGGAAGCATCACGCACGGAGTAGCCTCTCTCCTGCAGCAGGATGGTGTAGTCGATGAGCACAATACCGTTTTTCACCACAATACCCAGCAGGATGATGATACCCACGGCCGACATCATGCCCACGGCCAGGCCGGAGGCAAGGTTTCCGAGGGCCACACCCACAAAGGCGAACGGAATGGAGAACATGATCACGAACGGTCCCAGAAAACTCTCGAACTGGGAAGCCATCACCATGTACACCAGGATAATGATGAGGAGTCCGAGGAGAATCATGGAGCTGAACATTTCCTGCTGCTGCTCGTAGTCACCGCCAATAGACCAGGTAAGACCCTGCGGCAGCGGATTCTTCTCAAGGTGGGCCTGTACGAATTCCACACCGTCACTGAGCGTCATGCCGCTGGCCACGATACCGTTCACGGAAATGTAGCGGTCACGGTTCTTGCGCTGAATGGTGGGCGGAACCTTGGATTCCACAATGCGGCCCAGGTCCTTCACCTTGAGGGAACGGCCCTGCGCATTGGTGATGACGATATTCTCCATGTCTTCCATGCTGGTGCGGAACTCCGGGGCATAGCGTACACGGATGTTGTATTCCTCACCGTCTTCACGGTAGTAGGAAGCCACGGAGCCGGACATAGCGGCCGACACGGCCATGGCGGCGGTTACGGAGTTGAGTCCGTTGAGCGCCAGCTTTTCGCGGTCAAAGTCCACTTCGTACTCAGGAGTATACTGGTCACGGGACAGGATGGCCTGGGTGAAGACACCGCTTTCCATCATGGCCATGCGAAGGTTGCGGGCGGCATTCTCGGTCTCGTTAAAGTCGTAGCCGTAGATTTCCAGCTGCACGGAGGCGCGACCGCCCATACCCATGCCTTCCGTCACGTTGAAACGGTTGAGCTCGGGGAAGAGCTTGAGGTCGGCGCGGATGACATCGGCAATCTCGGACACAGAACGCTTACGGTCTTCCATGGACCCCACGTTGATGTTCATGGAGATGAGGTATGTACCGTTTTGCTGCATGGAAGCGAAGGCGTTCTCGGAGTCGGCCTGGCCGAAGCTGTAGCTGAGAACCTCCACCTCGGGGACATCGGCCATGATCTTCTCATAGATGCGGGCGGCGACCTCACGCGTGACATCCTGCGCCGTGCCGATGGGCAGTTCGATGGTAGCCCTCAGGCGGCCGGCGTCGGAGTTGGGGAAGAATTCCGTCTTCATGCGGGGGGCATAAACGGCCATCACGGCCACGAAAATCACCACCGCTGCGGCCAGGATGAGCTTCTTGTGATTCATGCACCAGGCAATCAGGCGCGAATAACCGGCCGACACGCCGTCCAGGAACCTGTTCACATAGCTGAACACCCAGACATACAGTTTGTTGGTAGTGGGCTTGTTGTTCATCAGGAGTGCGCACAGCATGGGAACCAGCGTAAGGGCTGCCGTAGTGGACACAATCATGATGATGGACACGATGAAGCCCAGCTGCCGGAACATGATGCCGGCCATGCCGCTCATCATGGTAAGGGGCAGGAACACGCACAGCATGGTGAGGGTGGATGCGATAACCGAGATACCTACCTCGGCCGTACCGTGCACGGCGGCCTCCGTGGGCTTCTCTCCCCTCTCCAGGTGCGATGTCACGTTCTCCAGCACCACGATGGCATCGTCCACCACCATGCCGATGGCAATGGACAGGGCGCTCATGGAGATGATATTGAGCGTGTTACCCGTAAAGTACAAGTACATCAGGGAAGCGAGGAGGGCGATGGGGATGGACAGCACCACGATAAGGGTACCCTTCAAGCGGCCAAGGAACAGGAACACCACCAGCATCANNGGGTGTTCCCCGTGGCGAACAGGTATATCAGCGAGGCCAGCAGGGCCACCGGAATGGAAAGCACCACGATGAAGGTGGCTCTCCACCGGCCCAGGAACAGGAACACCACCAGCATCACCACCAGGAAGGTAATGAGGATGGTCTCCTTCAGGGAGCCGATGGTTTGGAGGATGTTGCGGGAGTTGTCCACCACCGTGGTAATCTTGATGTCGGCAGGAAGGTTTTTCTCCAGCTGCGCCAGGGAGGCCTTGACCTTGCGGATAACTTCAACGGTGTTGTAGCCAGACTGCTTCTGGATGACAATCTGGGCGCCGCGGACGCCGCCCGTATAGGACTCCTGCGACTTTTCCTCAACGGTATCGATAACGCGAGCCACGTCCCTGAGGTAAATGGTACCGCCGTTGAAGCTGCCCAGCACCACGTCCAGGAGCTCGGAAGGATCCGAGAACTCCTTTTTGATGCGGAGGGTATAAGTATCGGAGCCGATATCAATGCTGCCAGAAGGGATGTTTCGGTTCTCGGCCGCGATAATCGAAGAAATGGCGCTGATGCTCAGGTTATAGGCTTCCAGCTTGGAAGGGTCCACATAGACCTGGATTTCACGCTTGGGCGCACCGGCTACCGACACGGTACCCACACCCGTCACGCGGGCCAGCGGAGTGGCCACACGCTCGTCCAGGATCTTGTCGAGGGCGCTCACGCTCTGGTCGGCCGTAGCCGAGAGAATGAGGATGGGGAGGTCGTCGGCGCTGAACTTGAAGATAAAAGGAGAGGATGCGCCGTCCGGGAGCGCCTGGCTCACCATGTCCAGTTTGTCGCGGACGTCGTTGGTAGCTTCGTCGATGGGCGTTCCGTACTCGAATTCCAGGGTGAGGACGGCAATGTTCTCACGGGAATTGGACGTGAGGTTCTTCAGGTTGGGAACACCGTTCAGGGAGTTCTCCAGCACTTTGGTGAGGTTGGTTTCCACGTCCTCGGCCGAAGCGCCGGGATAGGAACTCATCACCATGATGGTGTTGGATTCAATGTCCGGGAAATTGTCTACCGGGAGCTGTACCAGGGAGAACACGCCCATGATGGCGAGTGCCAGGAATACCAGCGCGGTAGTTACCGGATGCTCTACGGAAGTTCTGTAAATGCTCATAGCACGTTCACCTTAACGCCGTCTCTCAGGAGGGCCTGTCCTTTGACCACCACGGTGGCATCTTCTTCCAGGCCGGATAGGATCTCATATTCTGCGCCGATATGGCGGCCGATGGTAACAGGCAGATAGCTCACGGTGCCATCGGCCTGCAATGCGAAGATGAAGCGGGTGCCGGTGCCCTCCTGCTTGACAAGGGCGCGGTCCGGGACGATGACGCTGCGGCGCGTGCCGAAGTTCACGGTGACGCGGGCATACATGCCGGGGCGGAGGGCCTTGTCAGAATTGGCCACGGACACTTCGGCCTTGAACGTATGCGTGGCGGGGTCGATGGTGGGATAGAGGCGCTCCACCTTGCCCGTGAACTCACGGCCGGGGATGGCGTCTACGGTCAGTTTGACGTTGTCACCTTTCTTGATCTTGGTGTACTCGCTCTCGCTGATACCCACGAGCAGCTTCACGGGCAGCACCTGCTGCACCACGAACAGGGGGGCGCTCATGCCGAACATGTCGCCGGCGTCAAAGTTGCGGGCCGACACAAAACCGTTGATGGGGCTGCGGAGGATGGTGTTCTCCCGGAGGTTGTCCAGGTTGGATTTACGGACCTTGTAGCCCAGTTCGGCGGTCTCGAAGTCGCTCTGGGACACGGCGCCTTCTGCATAAAGGCTCTTCAGGCGCTCGTACTCGGTTTCGTCGTTTTTCACCTGAAGCTCCAGCTGGTCCAGCTGCAAGCGGTCCATCTCGGCCAGGACCTGGCCCTTCACTACATAGTCTCCCACTTCCACATTGATTTTGCGGATGCGGCCGCCCTGCTGGGGCATGATATTGTTGACGGCCCAGGCCTGGACGGTGGACGCATAGGATACTTCCATCGGCACGTCGCGAACAGCAGCCTTGGCCACTTCTACATTGGGGACAACCTCCTCGGTGGAGGCTGCGCCGGCATTCTGGCTGCTATTGCCGCAGGAAGCGGCAGCGATGGCCAGAGCGGCGATCATTGCAATTTTCGTCGTTTTCATATATCGTCTTCTATTTTTCTTCGGTAAAATCGTAACCCAGCGTCTGCTCCAGGCCGGCCTTGGCCACTACAAAGCTGTAAACGGCCTGGGCTGCCTGCAAACGGGTCTGGGTGAGGGTGAGCTCGGTGTTGTTGAGATCTGTAAGGGTGCTCTTGCCCACCTCGAAGCTCTTGGAGGCAATGTCGTAGGCTTTCTCGGCGCTCTTCATGGCCTGGGAGGCTGCCTCGTAGGTCTTCATGGCCGTATCCATGGTGGACAGGCTTTGACGGATGCCGATGCGGAGCTGACGTTCGGCGTTTTCCCGCTGGAGGGCCAGTTCATCGGCCTGCACACGCGTCTGCTTGATGGCATGGTAGCGCTGGCCGCCGCTGAAGATGGGAATGCTCAGGGACAGGGCCAGGGTGCTGGAAGGCAGCCACTTCCACTGGCTCAGATTGAACTTGTCGCTCTGGGTGTAGTAGTTGTAGCTCACCTGCATGGCCAGCGTAGGGATGTAAGCATACTGCTGCATGCGGATTTGCTTGGCCAGCATCTCGGCCTGGGCAGAGAGCTGACGGATTTGGGTGTTGCGGTCCAGGGAGGCCTCGGCGCCCTCGTTGAGGTCATAGAACATGTGCTCTGCATAGTCTTCAAGCTTGCCTTCCACGTCTACGGCACGGTCCAGATCCAGTCCCATGACAGCCTTGAGCTGCCAAAGGCCCAGATACACGGAATTCTCTGCGTTGTAGAGGTTGGGGATGGCGGCGGCCAGGGTGCTCTGGGCACGGGCCATATCCATCTCGGAAGCCTTGCGGGCGTTGTAGCGGCTCTCGGTGAGCTTGTAGTTCTGGACGGCGTTCTCGTAAACTGCGTTGTACACGTCATAGGAGGCCTTGGCCATG
>DGHE01000026.1 GCA_002392525.1 Bacteroidales bacterium UBA3856
CGGTGTGTATGGCTCTTGACGGTCTTGTTAAGGTAATTGGGCGTAACCTTAAGGATACCAGCGTAGTCGGATACATTGAGCGGGGCCTTTCCGTGCTCGAACACCAGCTGCAGGAACTTCTCCGGAATGACAGCCACATGGCTTCCGCTGCGAAGCTGTCCCAGCACAAGGTCGATGCCGCTCTGCAGGAAAGCCTTGTCTTTGTCTGCGCAGGCGGTGACCATGCGATTGAAAAGTGCCCCCATGAAGACGGCGTCGTCGAACCAGAAGCTCTGGAGCAGCGGCTTGTCCATGCGAAGCGCAGGGTGAGTGGCGTCTTTCAGTGCATCCAGGGTGAATCGGCCGTCAAATCCCGTGCAATCCTTGAAATGCCGGATGAGGATGCTGCGGTTCTCGGGAACGAGCAGCAGCTGGCCGGGGCCGATAAGGATGTTGTGGCCGTCCACCTCTACCAGGATTTCTCCTTCCATGAGATAGGCGAATGTGTAGAAGGGAAAGCAATACGGTGCGCTCGTGGAAAGAGGGTCGGCCCCTCCTTCATTGCTGATGGCATGAACGTAAATTCCTGTATTTCTCATAGGCTTTAAAATGATAGTTCCAATCCGACATTGACGCTGAAGTTCTTACTGCGCTGCTCCTGGCGCTGCGTCAGGCGCCAGAAGAAGTCTACCCGCAGTATCTGCAGGATATTGGAGATGCCGATACCGGCCTCCACATAAGGAATATTGAGGTTTTTGGTTTCCTGAAGCGTGTTGAGCCTGTTTTGCTCGGTGAGGTCTCCCCACGCAAAACGCACGGAAGCAACCTCCCGCAGGTCCAGCTGCTTGATGAGGGGAATCTTTCCCAGGAAGAAGCCTCCGAAATTGTGCTCGTAATAGCCCTCCAGCCAGCGGTCCGACGCAAACTCGTACGCGTCCATGCAGGAGAAGGCCGTCTTGTCCGTATAGTAGGTGGTATTTCCCTTGTGCAGCTTGAGCAGGGTGTGCGGAACGCTGCCCCAGATGATGCCGCCGTTGATATTGAGGTCTCCGTAGCCGATGGCCGTAGACGGGAAGCGCCAGCGTAGGGCGGCGTAGGTGCGGACATAGCTGATGTCTCCCTCCGTAATGCCCTTGAAGGCCCCGGAAACACCCAGAAGCAGCACCGGATACTGGGAGTACAGGTAGGTTTTCTTGAAATAGCCGCGGCCCACCCGCTCGTCGATGGAAAGGCGCAGGGCGGCGCTGAGCTGGTGCACGGCCATGCTCTCCATCACCGCGTGCGTGCCGTCTACCGAGTAGATGGGAACGGTGGGATTGCTCCACATGCGCTGGCTGGTCCACTGGAGCTCTGCGTTGAAGGACGGGTTGAACTCGTGCTGATACAGGATGTCGGCGGTGCGCACGAACGTCTGCTTGTTGCCGTCGGAGCGCATGAGAATGGAAGAGAACATATTGGGGGCCGAGAAGACGCCGCTGCCGCTTCCCAGCCACTCGTAGTCTTCCTTGTAAGTGACCGTGAGCTTTCGGGTGAGTTCCCGGCCGATCATCCACTCCACCCGTGCCTGTCCCTTGGGCTTCTTGTCCTTGAAGCCATAGGCCAGATAGCCTCCCAGGCGCACCTTGGTCGAGAACGTATGCCGTGTACGCCCGCCCAGCGACACGCGGAAGCCCTCCATCTGGTTGCTGGAGAACGTGCGGGCCCAGCGTCCCAGTTCCACCTTGCCGCCCGGCAGCTGCACATAACCGCTGATGAGCGTATAAAGGATGCCGTAGGTCCATTTGTAGAAGCGCCCGTTCTGGATGCGGTCTACCATGTTGTAGATGCCCTGCTCGCGAAGGGACAGGGGATAGGGCCGCACGGAGCGCCAGTAGCGTTCGTCTCCCTGGATGGTCTTGCTGCGGATGACATCACCCCCGGCCGCCAGCCGCTCCTTGTCCGGGAGCGTCCCGAACTCCGGCAGGCTGTAATGCATGCTGCGGCGCACGAGAAACGCGATGAGCCGGGAGTCGTTGGCGTGCGTGACGGAAAGGTCAATGTCCAGGTTCTCAGAGGCATAGAACCATTTTCCTCCCACGCGCCGGTATTTGGCGTCAATGTCAAAGCGGCGGATCCAGTTGACGTCGGACTTGGCCGACAGGCTGGCGCGCACGCTGCGGATGCCGAAGTCCTCCGCGTCTATCCACATTTCTCCGTCCAGAACGGGCGAGGTGACCAGCTTCTTGGGGTGAAAACGCAGCACATAGGTCTTGTGCCCTTCCACCTGCAGGCTGTCTACCAGGAAGTAGTTATAAAGAACCTGCGAGGACGCAACGGCCGGATTGGGCAGGGACAGGTTGTAAATGCTGATGGAAGGCTTGTAAAAGCTGGTCTTGAGGATGTAGGAGCCGGTAAACTGCTGCAGTGCGTTCCCGGCGTCTATCCCCGAGATGCGGCTGGCCTGCATCTCTTCCCGGTTGAAGGAAGGGCTCTGGCTGTGGTAAAGCTCGCTGATGCTTTCCGAGAACAGGGCGGGGACATAGGTGTTGCCGGAAGAGGTATCGGCATATTCCATCACAAATCCCAGCGGTCCGTGGAGGATGCCGTCTTCCAGCATGCGTTCCATGTTGTCCACGTCCAGCTCAATCTTGGTGTACACGCGGGAGCGCCAGTCCTCGGCATTGTCGGGGTCGTTGGCGGCAAGGCTCCGGTCCAGTTTTTTCAGGAAAGCGCGGATGTAGCTGTCATCGGCCCGGACGACGGCTGCGTCCAGCGTGTCGGGCTCAAAAACCTGTGCCCCCGCCGGAAGCAGCGTGGCCAAAAACAGGAAAACGATGAGCCCCCACCTTTTGAACATAGAACCAAAGGTAGGGTAAATTTGTTAATTATACAAGAGGTTTACCAGCTTGAGGCGCCATTTCACAGGACAAATGCGGACAACGAATCCGATGAGCCCGTAATCGATGCGCGGAATCACCCTTGCGCGCATGTGTCGCCGCTGAAGCTGGCGCAGGATGCTGCGGCCGATGACGGCAGGCGACATTCCTCCCAGCTCGTCCTTTTCAATCTTGGCGAGGTTCTTTTTCATCTTGCCGGCGTAGGGAGAATCGGGCGTCTTGGCCGCCTCGTTGAGTTTGCGGGCCGATGTGAAGCCCGTGGCAACGTCTCCCGGGAGGACGCAGCAGCACTCGATCCCGCTGCCGTCCAGTTCCATGGCGAGACCCTCGGTGAGGAACAGGAGCGCCGCCTTGGCGCTGGAGTAGAACACCTGGTAGGGCAGGGGCAGGATGCCCATGACGGACGACACCGTGACGATGCGTCCAAAGCCCTGGCGCCGGAAAACGGGCAGGCATGCCTCGATGGTTCGCAGCGAGCCGTAAAACGTGGTTTCGAACTGGTTACGGGCTTCCTCCTCAAGCGTTCCTTCAACCGGACCGTAGATGCCGTTGCCGGCATTGCAGATAACGGCGTCCAGGCGGCCTTCGCGGGAAAGGATATCGGCCACGACGCTTTCGATGACGGCGGCGTCGTTCACGTCCAGCTTCACGGGGACGATGCCCTCCTGCGGCTCGTCAATGGTTCCGCGGCGGCTGCCGGCATACACTTTCATGCCGGCCGATGCCAGCAGATGGGCGGTGGCGGCTCCAATGCCGCTGCTGCCTCCGGTAAGGAGGACCACTTTTACTTTTTCCATAACTCAGAACGTAAGGTGAAGGATTCGGGCAGGGGCATGTCGTAGACGCTGGAGCGGAGAAACGCCTTGAAGTCTGCGTCGGAAACGGCATCCTGCTGTGCTGTACTGATGGTTTCGCCGATGCCTACGCGCGGATGCGTGCCCTTCTTGTTGAACAGTTCGTGGAACAGCCGCACAAAGCGGATGCGGTAATCGAGGAGCCCCAGCGCGTAGTAGAAGCGGGAGTTGCGGTCGAAAAAGCGGACGGGCACGATGGGAACGTGCGCCTTGCGGATGAGACGGATGGCGGCGTCCTGCCAGTCGCGTTCGCTGAGCGTCCAACCTTCCCGCGGTTTGACATCGGCCACCGCCCCCGAAGGGAAAACGGCGAGCGGCTCTCCGCTGCGCAGCTGCAGGAGGGCGTTCTTGACGCCGTTGATGCTGGTGGCCGTTGTGCCGCTGCTGGCATTGGTGACGGGGTTCACGGAGATGAAATTGGGCGCGAGGCCCCAGATCCACATGAGCATTTCGTTCACCATGACCTTGGTGCCCGGGCGCTGATGGCCCAGGAGGTCTACGAGACAGATGCCGTCCAGGTGCCCGTAAATATGGTTTGCGATGACGATGAAGGGGCCCTCGGGGAGGGCCTCCAGGCGTTCGGGATGGCCGATGCGGAAATCCACGCCAAGCCCTTCAAGCAGGGCGGTGGCAAAGGCCGGACCGGGGGCGATGCCCTGGTCTTCCACCCACTGGTGGATGTCGTTGACATGGTCTATGCCGGTGAGTTTCAGGCCCAGCTTCAGCAAAAGCTTACCCCGTTTTCCTTTGAAAACAGGGGAGAGCCGGGTTGCGTTTTCGGGGGTAATGACCATCTATTTCTGGTTCTTGGGAGGGTCTATTTTCGCAAAGTATTTGGCATCCTGGAAGAAGCCGCGCAGCCAGAAGAAGATGATGAGGAGGGCGGCGGCTACGGCGATGTAGTCGAAGATGCCGATCATGAAGTTGTTGTGGAACAGCGTCATGGGCTTTTTCCACTCGGAGAGCCAGGGGATGTAGATGAAGCAGATGTTGGTGATTACCAGCAGGAGCCGGAATTCCGTGGGGCCCAGGCCGCTGTAAGTGAGCCGCATCTCTCCCTTGAGGTGACAGTCAATATATACGTACACGCTGAGCATGAGGTAGGCCACCAGGGCGAACATGGCAAAGCTCATGTTTACGAGCGGACTTACGCCCACGCTGATGAACATGATGGTCTCGTTGATGACGTCTACGTTATGGTCGATGAAAAAACCGTAGATCTTGCGCTGGGTGCCCCTCACGCGGGCCAGCGAGCCGTCCAGGGAGTCTCCGAACCAGTTGATGAACAGTCCAAGGCAGGAGAGCCAAAGCCAGCGAAGATCCAGGTTGGAAAGGGAGTAGCCGGCTGCCATGACCAGGGCACCCGTGAAGCCCACGAACGTGAGCATGTCGGAGGTGACCCAGGCGGGCATGCGCTCTGCCAGGTAAACCAGAATCTTTTTCTCGTATGGATTGAGGATTGAAGTTTGTATCCTCTTTGCCTGTTTCTTTTCTTCGTTCATAGTAAATGGGTTTAAGTATTAATACATTATTTTCTTTGCAGTCGTTTGAGAAGCTTCCGGATGCTTTGCCAGCCCTGCTGGAGGAAGGTGTCGGAGTGGCGCTTGCGCTTTTCCGGATACATGTCCATGAAGGTGACGAGGATGCCGGAGTCGTAGACGTCTCCGAATTCGTCATTGATGCCGGTACCAAAGTAAATCATGGAGGGGGAGAGGTTCATGTACGTATTTACCAGCGGGGGAATGGAAACCCCGTGCTTCTGGACTTCTGCCTTGAGTACGCGGTAGCCCTCCTTGAAATCCAGTCCTTTGAACAGGCGGTAGTAGCGGCGGCGCGTCTTTCGCTCCACTTTTACCTCCTTGCGGATTTTCAGGAGCCGGTGTCCCTTGCCAAAGTACTTTTTAAGGAAACACATGATGAGTTCGCGGGCTTCGTCGGGGTATTCGGTATAGATAGTGGCCTTGCCGAAGAAGTATTTGATGCGCTTTTTATAGAGAATGCCGATGGCTGCGATTCCGTCAAAGAGGTTGTCCAGCGCATAGAGGCTCTTGGCGCCGGCTTTGGAACTCTGGTACTCCACCGAGACGAAACTGCGGCCCAGTTCCAGGGTGAGGGGCAGGTACTGCCGGATGAACTTCTTGGTGAACTCGAACATGTGCGACGAGGTAAGGATGGGCTGTCCTTCGCGGTCAAAGACCGCTTTGTCGCAGATGCAGAAACGGTATCCGCCGATGATTTCCTGCGCCTCCGGGTCCCACAGCACCAGTTGTTTGTAGCCATAGGCAGGATCTGTGTCAAACTCGTCTATGTCCAGGGATTTCCCGGTGCCGCCGCCGTCGTTCCGGAAGGCGATTTCCCGCAAACGGCCAATTTCACGGATGACGTTGACGGACTCTGCGCCTACTACGTAGAGCTCGTTTCCGGCGCGGTTGGTGGTTCTGAGGAGAGTGTCCGGAGTAAGTTCCGTAAGGAGCGCTTCTCTCGAGACAGGTTCTATGATTGGTTCCATAAAATACACGTTTGGAAAGGCTAAATTAGTCTTATTTTGTGACAAAAGCAAAAATTTGTATCTTTGTAGACTTTAAGAAAAGGCATGAGCAGAAGTTGGAAAGAACTCTTGAGTAAATTCGTGATGTTCGCCCTCACGAGCAGCATGGGTACCGTCGTAGACCTGGGCCTGCACTGGGTTTTGGCAACCTATGCGTTCCGTGGTAACTACTGGGGCTCTTTCTGGATTGCTCCTACCATCTCGTTCGAGGTGGCTGCCATCGCCAATTTCTGCATCGCGTATTTCTTTGTCTGGACGGAGCGCATCAGTCAGCACACCGTGCGTTCCTTCTTCCGCCATCTGGCCGCCTACAATGCGGCCTGCGTGGGCGCTTACATCCTCAAACTACTGGCCATGCAGGGCATTCACTTCCTGTTCGTGCGCCTGAACTGGATGCAGGACTGGACGATCGAACCCGTTATCTGTAATCTCCTGGGCCTGTTCTTCAGCGGCGGGTTCAACTTCTTCATGAGCGAGTTCGTCATCTTCAACAAGACCAAGAAAAACAACAATAATATAACACACAACATTTAATTTCCATCATGAAAGATTCCATCATCATCCTTTGTGGCGGCGGTCCGGCTCCGGGCATGAACACCGTCGTTATGTCCGTTGCCAAGACGTTCCTGTCCAACGGTTACCGTGTCATCGGCCTGCATGGCGGATACAGCGGTCTTTTCTCCAAGACACCCCGTACGGAGGACATCGATTTCTTCAAGGCCGACGCTTACTTCAACCGCGGCGGTTCCTACCTCCAGATGAGCCGTTTCAAGCCCACCGACAAGGATTTTGAAGAGAACTTCAACCTGGGCCTGTTCCAGGAGAACAACATCAAGCTGCTGGTGACCGTGGGCGGTGATGATACCGCTTCTACCGCCAACCGTATTGCCAAGTTCCTGGAAGCCAAGCACTATCCCATCCACAACATTCACGTGCCCAAGACCATCGACAACGACCTTCCGCTGCCGAACAACACGCCTACCTTCGGCTTCAACAGCGCCAAGGACGAAGGCGCCCACCTGGCCCGCACCGTGTATGAGGATGCCCGCAC